>DATFTS010000373.1:0-3066 GCA_035261645.1 Jatrophihabitans sp.
GATCAAACGGGACCTCGACATCAAGGACATGGGGCGGCTGCTGCCCGGACACGGCGGCATCATGGATCGACTCGACTCGATGCTGCCGTGTGCAGCCGTCGCCTACCTGATGCTCTCGCACTTCGCCCCGTTCTGATGCCAGCGCGGGTCAGCCGCGAGCAGGTGATCGCGCGTCTCGCCGAACTCGCCGACCAGCAGCCGGAGCACACCTTGTTCGTCGGTGTCGACGGCTTCGGTGGATCCGGCAAATCGACGTTGGCCGATCACCTCGCTGCCGCCATCGCCTGTGCACATGTCGTCCGGGTGGACGACTTCTGGGGTCCAAGCATCAAGGAATGGGACTGGCCGCGCTTCGAGGCGCAAGTGCTGCAGCCGCTCCGGGCCGGAAGCGTCGCGCGCTACCAGATCTGGGACTGGGTGCGCGACGTCGGCGGCGAGTGGGTGGACGTGCCGCCCGGCCGTGTGGTGATCGTGGAGGGCGTGTCGGCGACTCGCCGGGAGGTGGACGTGGCCTGGGACCTGACCATCTGGGTCGACGCGCCCGCTGAAACACGGCTCGCTCGGGCCCGCGCGCGCGACGGCGCCGCGATGTTGTACCGCTGGCTGGAGGACTGGATGCCGTCGGAGCAGGCCTACGCCAAGCGCGAGCGGCCATGGGAGCGCGTCGACCTTCTCGTCAGCGGCGTCGATGGCCTCGATGTGGACGACTCCTGAGGAACTGTCGGTGGCCGGTGGCAGTCTCGGCCCCATGCGAGAGACACCGGACGAACTCACCGCTCTGCAGGACCTCCTCGATCGCAGTTTCGCGGAGGCGTCCGCGCACCTGCGCGGCATCATGGCCGCCGAACGAAGGCTCACGGCCGAGCGCATCGTCGCGGAGGTGCCGAGCCCGGCGGTGCTCAATCTGGCCACCGTCACCGCGCGTGGGCAGCCACGGCTGTCGGCGGTGGACGGGCATTTCCTGCACGGCCGGTGGTACTTCACCACTGCCGGCGACTCGCCGAAGGCGGTCCAGTTGGCCGCCCGGCCCGCGGTGAGCGCCTCGTACACGCCGCGCGACGGGTACGGAATCTTCTGCCACGGTTACGCCACATTTCTCGATGGCGATGCGCGTCAGATGCTCGTCGACCATTGCACTCGCGTGTACGGCCGCTCACCAGAGACGTTCGGTGAAGGCGTGGTGTACGTGCGGATTGATCCCGATTGGCTGGTCGGTTTCGCCTTCAGCGAGGAGGAGATGGCGGCGTTCCTGAAGGAGCGAGAGGAGTTGGCTGCGCAGTTGGGATAATCGAGGGGCTATGACTGCCACCTCTGATCGGCGTTCGCTGCCGCTTGTGTTCGACGCGCCTCGGCGCGGACGGCCACCGGTCCATCTGGCCGACCTCGATGCGGCGGCGGTTCGCAGCGCCGTGACCGGCCTCGGCCTGCCCGCGTACCGGGCCGACCAGGTCGCCAGGCACTACTTCGCCAGGTTCGAGCATGACCCATCGGCGATGACCGACCTGCCGGTCGCTGTCCGGGATCGGCTGGGGGCGGCCCTTCTGCCGACACTGCTGGGCGAAGTTCGGTCGGTCGAAACGGACGCCGGCAACACGCGTAAGACGCTGTGGCGCTTGCACGACGGTGCACTGGTCGAGAGCGTCCTGATGCGTTACCCGGCGCGCGGGGGCGGGCGCGAACGGGTCACGGTCTGCATCTCTAGCCAGGCCGGCTGCGGCATGGCGTGCCCGTTCTGTGCCACGGGACAGGGCGGGCTGACCCGCAACCTCTCGGCCGCCGAAATCGTCGAGCAGGTGCGCGCCGCGGCGCAGGTGGCTGCACGCGGCGGCCTCGGCGGCGGTCCGGGCCGGCTGTCCAACGTGGTGTTCATGGGCATGGGGGAGCCGCTCGCCAATTACGGCCGAGTGCTCGGTGCGCTGCGCAGGCTGATCGAGCCCGCGCCAGCTGGGTTCGGGCTGTCCCGGCGGTCGGTCACCGTGTCGACCGTGGGTCTGGTGCCGGCCATCAACCGGCTCGCCGACGAGCAACTCGACGTGACCCTGGCCGTGTCCCTGCACGCTCCGGACGACGAGCTGCGCGACACCCTGGTGCCGGTCAACACCCGGTGGAAGGTGGACGAGGTGCTGGCCGCGGCCGACCGCTACGCCGCCCGCACGGGCCGCCGGTACTCGGTCGAGTACGCCATGATCCGCGACGTGAACGACCAGGGGTGGCGCGCTGACCTACTGGGTGAGCTGCTCGCGCCGCGGCTCGCGCACGTCAACCTCATTCCGCTGAACCCAACGCCCGGCTCGCCGTGGGACGCATCGTCGAAGGGCGTCGAGCGGGAGTTCGTGCGCCGCCTCGAAGCACACAAGGTGCCGGTCACCGTGCGCGACACCCGTGGCCGCGACATCGACGGCGCCTGCGGGCAACTCGCGGCCGCGCCCTGACCGTGGCGCCGGCGTCGTCCGCCGCGCACGCGCGCACGTCGGTCGTAGGGCTGCTGCGCGAAGCAGCCCGGCTGGATCGGACGCAGTCCGACCCGGTAGTCGCAGCCCGCAACGCGGTCGGCGTGGCAGCACCGCTGGCGATCGGTGCACTCGCCGGAAACCCAGCCCTCGGGCTCGCCTCGACCATCGGTGCACTGCAGGCCGCCTTCGCCGATCGCCCCGGCCCGTACCGGCTCCGGATGCTGCGCATGCTCGGCACGGCATTCGCTGCCGCGGTGACGAGCGGGCTGGCCGTGCTGGCCTCGCGCAGCGACGCGGCGTCTGTGATCCTGCTGCTCGTCCTCGCCTTCTGCGCAGGGCTGATGCTGGCCGGTGGGCCCAGCGCAACTCAGGTGGGCGTCGCAGGCGTCGCAGCCGCCCTCGTTATCGGACACCTGCCGCAGCCACCGTCGGCAGCGGTGCACGTCAGCCTGCTCGTGTTCGCCGGGGGCGCCCTGCAGACGCTGCTGGCGATCGCCGCGTGGCCGCTGCGCCGGCACCGACCGGAGCGAGTTGCGCTCGCCGATCTGTACCGCGAGCTTGCCGATGCCGCTCGCGCCCATCCCGGTGCGAGCGCGGTGCCTCCGGCGAGCAC
>DATFTS010000374.1:0-14588 GCA_035261645.1 Jatrophihabitans sp.
GCACCGAGGAGTCTGTCGACGTCGACGTGTTGTGTGTCGGCTACGGCTTCGTCCCGTCTCTGGAACTGCTGCGGCTCGCCGGCTGCGCATTCGGGTACGACGAGAACCTCGGCGGGCTCGTCGTGCAGCGTGACGAGTGGTTGCGCACAAGCGTCGCGCGCGTTTACGCGGCCGGCGACGGCGCGGGCGTCGAGGGGTCCTACGTCGCCATCGACGAAGGGACGATCGCCGGTGTGGCCGCTGCACTCGACAGCGGCCGTGTTGACGCTGAGCGCGCACGGCAGCTGACCGCGGCGGCACGGACCCGGCTCGCGCGCAGGCGCGCACTCACGGCCGCCACCGATCGCTTGTACCGGGTCGGGCCCGGCATCTTCGAGTTGGCGACACCGGACACGATCGTCTGCCGCTGCGAGGTCGTGCGGCAGCACACGGTGGCCGAGGCGGTCGAGGCCACTGACGACATCAATGTGGTGAAGGCGTACACCCGGGCCGGCATGGGGCCGTGCCAGGGGCGCAACTGCCAGCGGCACATCGCCGCGCTGATCGCGCGTCGCCATCGTCACGCCATCGCCGACATCCCGCTCGCGACGCCGCGCATGCCACTGCGTCCGGTGCCGATCGCGGCGATGGCCGATCACGCCATCGAGAGCCCCGGGCTCTTTCTCGCTGAACCGCAGGGGCTGGGATGAACGGGCTGTCACTCGACACCACCCGCGCGCCGCTGCCGAGCAGCACCGACGTGCTGGTGATCGGCGGCGGGATCGCCGGCACCGCGCTCGCCTACTACCTGGCGAGCAACGGCGTCGAGGTGGTGGTGGTCGATCGCGGCGAGCTCAACCGGGAAGCGTCCGGGACGAACGCGGGCAGCTTTCACCTTCAACTCGCGATCCATCAGCTCTCCGGTCAGGGGTCGGCCACCGACCGCGACCGGTTGCTCGCCGAAGCCAGGCTGAGCCTTGAGGCCTTCGAGCTCTGGCGGGGTCTGGCCAAGGAGCTCGACGGCCCGCTCGACGTGCACGTCACCGGCGGCTGGATGGTCGCCGAGACCAAGGGCGAGCTGCGCATCCTGCACGAGAAGTTCGAGCTCGAGCAGCTGGCCGGCATCGAGACCGAGGTGGTGGTCGGCGACCAGCTGCGCGAGCGCGCGCCGTTCCTCGCCGACACCGTCGTCGGGGCCACGTACTGCCCCACCGAAGGGCACGCCAACCCGCTGCTCGCCGCGCCGCTGTACGCGTTGCGCGCGGTTGAGCACGGCGCGGTGATCCGGACGCAGGCCGAGGTGCGCGCGATAGCGACGGACCTGCCCGGCGCGGCACGGTTCATGGTGCAGACGAGCGCCGGGCGCATCGCCGCGCACCGCGTCGTCGACTGCGCCGGCGCGTGGTCGGGCGAGCTGGCTGCGATGGTCGGCCTGCAGCTGCCGGTGCGCAGCGAGGGGCTGCACGTCAACGTCACCGAGCCGCGGCCGCAGCTGCTCGTGCCGATGGTGCAGCACATCGGCCGCCGCCTCACGCTCAAGCAGACCGAGCAGCACACGTTCATCATCGGCGGCGGCTGGCCGTCGCCTGCCACGCCGCCACCGGCTCGCTACCCGACTGTGTGGCACAGCGCGGCCGGCAACACGGCGGTGGCCGTGTCGGTCGTCCCCGCGCTGGCCGATGTCCGTGTGGTGCGAACCTGGTCTGGTGTCATCGTCTTCACTGACGACTTCTCGCCGGTGATCGGCGAGTCGCGGCTCGTCCCCGGCTTTCACGTCTGCGTGAGCTCCACCGGGTTCACCTTCGGACCCATGTTCGCGCGCCGGCTCGCCGAGCAGATGCTCGCGCCGTCCGATGCGTCGCCGTTCCCCGACAGCTACTCACCCGATCGCGGCACGCGCGCGTTCACGAGTTGAAAGGAGTTCCGTCATGAACCGCGACGACGTCGACTGGCAGGGTTACTTCCCCGCCTTCGTCACCCCGTTCACCGAGGACGGCGCGCTCGACCTCGACACGGCACGTGCGCTCGTCGACCACTACGTGGGCGAAGGCATGCACGGCATCGTCGTGAACGGAACCTGCGGCGAATGGTTCTCCCAGGACGCCGACGAGCGGCGCGCGCTGGCTGAGGCGACGGTGGAGCAGGCGGCCGGCCGGTTGCGCGTGCTCGTGGGCTGTACTTCGTACCGCGCCGACCAGGTGATCGACTTCGCGCGGCACGCGCTCGCAGTCGGCGCCGACGGCGTGCTCGCCTCGCCGCCGCCCTACGCAAAGCTGTTCCCGAACGAGGTCATCGCCTACTACGAGGACATCAGCGCGGGCGTCGACGGTCCGCTGGCGGTCTACAACTGGCCGCACGGCAGCGGCGTCGACATCGGCACCGACCTCGCCGACCGGCTCGCGGACATCGACAAGATCGTGGCGATCAAGGACAGCACTCCGGACGCGGACCAGTTCTTCGCCACGTCGCGCCGGGTGCGCGATCGCGTCCGCGTGTTCGGCCCCTACATGACCGTGCGCGGTGTCGAGGTGCTCAAGACCGACGGTGGCGACGGGTTCGTCGGCGGCGGCTCGCTGTACGGGCGGCCCGACCCGCAGTTCTGGGAGGACGTCTGGCGCGGGGAGTTCGACGCCCCGCTCGCACACGCCGTCGCGGGCGAGCGGATCTTCGAGAAGCTGTGGCTGCCTGGTGGCTGGGCCGGCAAGTACGGCGCCTACCAGAGCCAACTGAAGGCGCTGATGCACATGCTCGGCCAGCCGGCCGGACACGTCCGCCGCCCACGGCTGCCGATCACCGACCCCGCGAGCCTCGACGCCATGCGCGCCGTGCTGGCCGAGGAGGGGCTGCTGCCGGCCACTGCGGTGGCCGGATGAGCCTGCGCCGTCCCCGACTGCCCGAGCCGCGGGGCTTACGGCGCGGTCCGGCGCTCGCCCTGACGATCGACGGCCGGCCGGCCACCGCATACCTCGGGGAGAGCGTCGCTGCGGCCCTGCTGGCCGACGGCACCGACGACCTGTCCACGCGCACGACCGCCGCCGGCGACCCGCGCGGCGTGTTCTGCGGCATGGGTGTGTGCTTCGACTGCCTCGTGATCGTCGACGGCGTGCCCGGCACGCGCGCGTGCGTGACCTGGGTGCGCGACGGCATGGTGATCTCCCGGCAGGACGGCCCCGGCTACCCGCGTGAGCGCTCCGATGCGCCGCCCGGCTGAGCGGCGCTGCGCGGCGTCAGCCCGCCAGCCCGTCGATGCAGAGGTACTTGATGTCGGTGAACTCGTCGATGCCGTGCCGCGAACCCTCGCGGCCGAGGCCCGACTCCTTCACGCCGCCGAACGGAGCCCCTTCGTAGGAGATCAGCCCGGTGTTGACGCCGACCACGCCGAACTCCAGCGCCTCGCCCACACGCCACATGCGGCCGAGGTCGCGGGTGAAGAAGTAGGCCGCGAGCCCGAACGGGGTGTCGTTGGCGATCGCGACCGCCTCGTCCTCGGTCTCGAAGCGCAGCACCGCGGCGAGTGGGCCGAACGTCTCCTCCTGCGCCACGAGCATGTCCTGCGTGACGCCCGTCATGAGCGTCGGCTCGAAGAACGTCCCACCGAGTTGGTGCCGGCTGCCGCCGCTGAGCACCTTCGCGCCGCGGTCGACCGCGTCGGCGATGTGCCGCTCCACCTTCTCGACCGCAGCTGTGGTGATCAGCGGGCCTTGCTCCGAACCACCTTCGAAGCCGTTGCCCACCGTCAGTGCATCGATCGCTGCCTGGAACCGCTCGACGAAGGCGTCGTGGATGCCGGCCTGCACGAGCACCCGGTTGGCGCACACGCACGTCTGCCCGGCGTTGCGGAACTTCGACGCCATCGCACCGGCAACCGCGAGGTCGAGATCGGCGTCGTCGAACACGACGAGCGGCGCGTTGCCGCCCAACTCGAGCGCCACCTTCTTGACGGTCCGCGCGCTCTTGCTCATGAGCAGCTTGCCGACCGCGGTCGAACCGGTGAAGCTCAGCGCCCGCACCTCGGGGTCGGCGGTGAGCACCTCGCCGATCATCTCCGGCTCACCGATCACGATGCTCAGCACTCCGGCGGGCAGCCCGGCCCGGGCAGCGAGTTCGGCCAGCGCGGTGGCCGAGAGCGGCGTCTCGTCCGCGGGCTTGACGATCATCGGGCAGCCCGCGGCCAGTGCCGGGCCGGCCTTTCGCAGGATCATCGCGGAGGGGAAGTTCCACGGTGTGATGGCAGCGCTGACGCCTACCGGCTGGCGGATCGTGACGAGCCGGCGGCCGGCGTTGTTCGTCGGGATCACCTCGCCGTAGGTGCGCTTGGCCTCCTCGGCGTACCACTCGACGAAGCCGGCGCCGTAGATGATCTCGCCGCGGGCCTCGGCCAGTGGCTTTCCCTGCTCGGCGGTGAGGATCATCGCGAGGTCGTCGGCGTTCGCGACGATCAGGTCGTACCAGCGGCGCAGGATGCGCGCGCGCTCCAGCGCGGGCAGCGCCGCCCAGCCGGCGAAGGCCGCGGCCGCGGCGTCGATCGCCGCACGCACGTCCGACTCGTCCGCCGCGTCGATCTCGCCGATGACGCGTCCTGTCGCTGGGTCGCGCACCTCGATCCGCTGGCCACTTCGACCTGGTCGCCACTCGCCGGCGATGAACTGCTCGGTGTGCAGCAGCGACGGGTCCTGCAGTTGCGAACGGTCGAACGCGAAAGCCACGGCGGTGCCTCCTGGAGCGCGATCGGCCTCGAGTCACGATTGGCCGGGATGCGCGCAACTGTACGCTGCGCGTGCAGATCTTGCTACAGTGACCACCTGCGCACAGCGGGCGCGCCGACCAGCCGAGCCGCACCCGACCAGCGCACTTGACCAGACACACCGCCCCACCCCCGTTTGCACCCGACGTGACGAGTAGGCAGCTATGACGATCGAAGACATCGACAAGGAATTCTTCTTCCACCCGTTCACCAACGTGCGCGAGCACGAGCAGGCTGGGCCACTGACGATCGTGACCGGGCACGGCAGCACGCTCACCGACACGCACGGCCGCGACTATCTCGACGCCATGGGCGGTCTCTGGTGCGTCAACATCGGCTACGGGAACACCGAGCTGGCTGAGGCGATTCGCGCGCAGGCGGAGAAGCTTGCCTACTACCACACCTTCGCGTCGATGGGGAACGAGCCGGTGGCGCAGCTTGCGCAGCGGCTCGTGACGATGGCGCCGGGCCCGATGTCGAAGGTGTTCTTCGGCAACAGCGGGTCGGACGCGAACGACACCCAGGTGAAGCTCGTCTGGTACTACAACAACGTCCGCGGCCGGCCGGAGAAGAAGAAGATCATCTCGCGTAGCCGCGGCTACCACGGCGTCACCGTCGTCGCCGCAAGCCTCTGCGGGCTGCCCGGCATGCACCGCGCGTTCGACCTGCCGCTGCCGATGATCAAGCACGTGCGCGCGCCGCACCGGCTGTGGGAGCGTGCTCCGGGGCAGACGGATGCTCAGTTCGTCGCCACACTTGCCGCCGAGCTCGAGCAGCTGATCCTGGACGAGGGTCCCGAAACCGTCGCCGCCTTCATTGCCGAGCCGATCCAGGCCGCCGGCGGCGTGATCGTCCCGCCGGCCGAGTACTTCCCCGCGATCCAGGACGTGCTGCGCCGCTACGACGTGCTGATGATCGCGGACGAGGTGGTCTGCGGCTTCGGGCGCACCGGTGAGATGTTCGGCTCGCAGGTGTTCGGCATCGAGCCGGATCTCATCACCGTCGCGAAGGGCCTGACTTCGGCCTATATCCCGTTGTCGGCATGCATCGTCTCCGAGAAGGTCTGGGACGTGCTCTCCAGCGGCTCGGACACCTACGGCGTCTTCCAGCACGGCTACACGTACTCCGCCCACCCGCTGGCAGCGGCCGCGGCCATGACGAACCTCGACATCATCGAGCGGGACGGGTTGGTGGCGCAGGCGAAGGCACGCGGTGACTACCTCAGCGAGCGGCTGCGCAGCGCGTTCGCCGACCACCCGCTCGTCGGCGAAGTACGCGGCTACGGACTGCTCGGCGCCGTCGAGTTCGTCGCGTCGCGCGAGCCGCTGCGGGAGTTCGAGCCGCTGGGCAGCGTGTCGGCCGCGGTGATCAAGCGCAGCCGCGAGCTCGGCGTCATCAGCCGTGCGCTGCCCAACGCCGACTCGATCTCGTTCTCACCGCCCTTCGTCGTGACCGAGGCCGAGATCGACCAGATGGTGGGCACGACCCGGCGCGCGCTCGACGAGGTCGCCGCGGAGATGCGCCTGCTGTGAGCTCCACACCGCGGCTCGGCGTGGTGATCAATCCGATCGCTGGCATGGGTGGCCGCGTCGGCCTGCACGGCACGGACGGCGCGGCGGTGTCGGTTGCCCGCGCGCGCGGCGCGTCGCCAGTGGCGCCGTTGCGGGCGGGACGTGCGTTGCAGCGGCTGCGGTCTGCTGCCGACGTGGCGGTGCTGACGGTCGCCGGGGAGATGGGCGCGGACGTGCTGCGCGAGCTGGGCTGGTCGCATCGAGTCGTCGCCGAGGCGGCCGCGCCCACATCGGCCGACGACACGCGTCGTGCTGTCGCGGCGATGCGCGAAGAGGGAGTCACGCTGCTGCTGTTCGTCGGCGGCGACGGCACGGCACGCGACATCGCCGAGATCGTGGGCTCGTCGGTGCCGGTGCTCGGCGTGCCCGCCGGGGTGAAGATGCACTCGGGCGTGTTCGCGACGTCGCCGGAGGCTGCGGCCGATGTCGCGGCGCGTTACCTGGCCGCGCCGGAACGGGTAGGGACGACCGCCGCCGAGGTCGTCGACCTCGTCGAGGGACAGCCGGCGCTGCTTGCCACTGCGCGGGTGCCCGCCGGCGGCGGTGCGGTGCAGAACGCCAAGGCAGGGCAGCGCGCCGAGGACGAAGCCGATCTCGCCGCGCTCGGGCACGAGGTCGCGGCCGAGATGGCACCGCAGCGGCTCTACCTGCTCGGGCCCGGCACGACGGTGGCGCACGTCAACGAGGCGCTGGGCCTGCCGGCGACCCTGCTGGGCGTCGATGCGGTGCTCGACGGCAAGTTGCTCGGTCGCGACCTCGAGGAGGACGAGATCCGCGAGCTGCTGGCCGTGCACGCGCAGGCCACCCTGGTGCTCGGCGTCGTCGGCGGGCAGGGGTTCCTGCTCGGCCGCGGCAATCAGCAGCTGAGCGCGGCGGTCATCGACGCCCTCGGCAGCGAGAACATCGTGATCCTGGCCGCCGCGAGCAAGGTAGCCGCACTCGATCCACCGGTGCTGCGCGTCGACCTCGGCGACGCCGCACCGATCGCGCCGCTGTCGGGGTACCGCCAGGTGCGCACCGCTCCGGGCCGCAGCACCGTTCTGCGAATCGCAAGCTAGAGAGGATGCTCGCGTGACACATCCCTACATGCCGAACTCGGCGCCCGGCAGCCGCGACCGGATGATGCAGGCGCTCGGCATCACCGACGTCGACGTGCTGTTCGAGCAGATCCCGGCCGAGCACCTGCTGGCGAAGCCGATCGACCTGCCGGCCGGCGTCCGCTCGGAGTTCCGCCTGCAGCGCCGATTGCGCGAGTTGCTGCGCCGCAACGTCAGCACCACCGACGCGATCAGCTTCCTCGGCGCCGGGATGTGGCCGCACTACGTCCCTGCCGTCTGCGACGAGATCGCCGGGCGCAGCGAGTTCCTCACGCCGGTGTGGGGCACGCCGTCGTCGGACTTCGGCCGTAACCAGGCGTGGTTCGAGTTCGCGTCGCAGCTCGGCGAGCTGCTGGGCATGGACTTCGTCGGGCTGCCGGTCTACAGCTGGGGCGCGGCGAGCGGTCACGCGATCCGGATGGCCACCCGGATCACCGGCCGGCCCGAGGTTGTGGTCGCGGGGCCGATGGATCCGGAGCGACTCGCGGTGATCCGGACCTACTGCGGGCCGCCCGGCATGGAGCGCTCGATCGGCGTGCACGAGGCCGGCTTCGACCCGGCGACCGGTCGGGTCGACCTCGACGCGCTGCGCGCTGCCGTCGGCGCCGAGACCGCCGCGGTGTACTTCGAGAACCCGAACTTCCTCGGCGTGCTCGAGGCGGACGCCGCTCAGATCGCAGCGCTCGCGCACGACGCCGGTGCCGAGGTGATCATCGGCGTGGACCCGATCTCACTCGGCCTGCTCGCTGCGCCATCGGACTACGGCGCTGACATTGCGGTGGGTACCACGCAGCCGCTTGGCGTGCACATGAACGCCGGGGGCGGCGTGGGCGGCTTCATCGCCACCCGCGACGAGGAGCGTTACGCCCACGAGTACCCGACGCTGCAGGTCAGCCTCGCGAACACCAGCGAGCCGGGACAGCGCAGCTTCGGCATGACGCTGTTCCACCAGAGCTCGTACGGCCAGCGCGAGAACGGCAAGGACTGGACGGGCAACTCCGTCTACCTGTGGGCCGTCGTCAACGCCGTCTACATGGCGCTGATGGGACCGCAGGGCTTCGCCGAGATCGGCGAGACGATCGCGGCGAACAGCTCATACGCGGCCGGTCGCATCGGGCAGTTGCCCGGCGTGAGCGTGCGCTGGGACGGCTTCTTCAAGGAGTTCGTCGTCGACTTCACCACCACCGGGCACACCGTCGCGTCGATCAACGCGGCACTGCGCGCGCGCGGCATCTTCGGCGGCAAGGACCTCAGCGTCGACTTCCCCGCGCTCGGGCAGACAGCGTTGTACTGCGTCACCGAAGTGCACACCGAGGACGACATCGCGGCGCTGGTCGCCGCCCTGGAAGAGGTGCTGGCAGCATGACTTCATCGTTGCGGCGTTACCACGCTCCGGTCTGGGACGAGCCGCTGATCATGGAGATGTCCGCGCCCGGGCGGCGCGGTGCCGTGCCGCCCGGGCCGATCGACCCCGGTGTTCAGGTGGAGATCCCCGCCGCCCTGCGCCGCAGGGCTGCCCCGGAGCTGCCCGAGATCGCCGAGCCGGACGTGCTGCGGCACTACCTGCACCTGTCGCAGGAGACGATGGGCATGGTGGGCATCAGCCTGTTCGGCACCTGCACGATGAAGTACAACCCGCGGGTCAACGAGGTGCTGGCCGCGCTGCCCCAGGTGGCAGACATCCACCCGCACCAGGATGACGACACCGTCCAGGGGCTGCTCGAGATCGTCCACGGCCTCGACCTCTCCCTGCGCGAGCTGTCCGGCATGGATCGCTTCGTGTTCCAGCCCGGTGGCGGGGCGGCCGCCGCCTACCTGCACACGACCGTCACTCGGGCCTACCACGCAGCCCGCGGCGAGCTCGGCCAGCGGCGGGACGTGATCACCACGCAGCAGGCGCACCCTTGCAACCCGGCGACGGCGGCGGCGGCCGGCTTCAACGTGATCACCCTGCCGCTCGAGGAGGACGGCTACCCGTCGCTCGATGCGCTGCGCGCGGTGGTCAGCGACCGCACCGCGTCGCTGATGATCAACAACCCGGACGACATGGGCATCTACAACCCGCACATCAAGGAGTGGGTCGACACCGTCCACGCCGTCGGCGGGCTGTGCTTCTACGACCACGCCAACTTCAACGGCGTGATGGGCCGCATCAGGGCCGCCGAGCTGGGCTTCGACGCGTGCATGTTCATGCTGCACAAGACCTTCGGCGTCCCTAAGGGCGGCGGCGGGCCGGCCGTCGGCGCATACGGCTGTACGTCCGAGCTGGCCCACTACCTGCCCGGTCCGTTGATCGACTTCGACGGCCGGCGCTACGTCCGCCGCGAGAATCCGGACGGGGTGGGGCGGGTGCGGGAGTTCATGGGCAACCTGCACCAGGTGGTCAAGGCCTATTCGTGGGTGCTCGCGATGGGCAGCGACGGCATCCGCGAAGCGGCCGATCTTTCCGTGCTCGCGAACAACTACATGGAGTCGCGGTTGCTCGCGATTCCCGGCGTCACGAAGGCGTTCCCGCACCTGACCAAGCGCCGGCTGGAGATGACGCGCTACAGCCTCGGCTCGTACACCGAGGAGACCGGCGTGACGGCGGTAGACGTGCAGAACCGGATGGCCGACTTCGGTGTCGACGCGATGTGGCTCAGCCACGAGCCGTGGATCGTGCCCGAGCCGTTCACGCCCGAGGCCGGCGAGACGTGGTCGCTCGAGGACATCGACTACTGGATCGACGTGCTGGCGCACGTCCTAGACGAAGGCCGGCGTGACCCTGCGCTGGTGAAGTCGGCACCGCACAACCAGGTGGTGGCGCAGCTGGACGGCTCCGGCCTCGACGACCCCGCGCGATGGGCCACGACGTGGCGTGCACATCAGCGGAAGAACGCATGACACTCGTCGGCATCGTCGGCGCCGGCAGCATCGGGCTCGGCTGGTCGATCGTCTTCGCCCGATCCGGCGCGTCCGTCCGGCTGTACGACGTCGACACGGTCGCACGCTGTCGAGCCGTCGATCAGCTGAGCCGCCGGCTGGATGAACTGCACCGCAACGGCCTGCTCGACGAGCCGGTGGCCAACGTCTTCGCTCGGATCGAATTCGTCGACGAACTCGACCAAGCTGTCGCGGAAGCTGCATGGGTACAGGAGTGCGTGGTCGAGGACCTTGCCGTGAAGCAGGAGCTCTTCCGCACGATCGACCCGCTTACCCGCGCCGACGCGGTGCTCGCGAGCTCTACCTCGATGATCAGCGCCTCGCGCTGGGCGGCCGGCTTGCCCGGTCGCGACCGCTGCGTGGTGGTGCACCCCGGCAATCCGCCCTACCTGCTGCCCATCGCCGAGATCGTCCCCGCACCGTTCACCGCGTCGTCGACGGTCTCCCGCGCGTACGAGGTTCTGCGCGAGGCCGGCATGACACCGGTGCTGGTGCACGGCGAGCCAGAGGGGTTCGTGTTCAACCGCCTGCAGGGTGCGCTGCTGCGCGAGGCCTACTGCCTGGTCCGTGACGGTGTTGCGTCACCGGCCGACATCGACCGCGTCATCTCCTCCGGTCCCGGACGCCGCTGGGCGGTGCTCGGGCCGTTCGCGACGGCGCACCTCAACACCCGCGGCGGCATCCGCCGGCACGCCGGCGTGATGGGGCCGGCGTATGCGCGCATGGGAGCCGAACGCGGCCAGGATGACCCCTGGACGGATGACCTCGTCGCGAGCGTCGCCGACGACGTCGCCGAGCGGTTGCCGCTCGATGACTGGGACGACGACGTGCTGCGGCGCGATGCCGCGCTGATGCAGCTCGAACGCGCACGTCGCGCCGCGAATGAGATCTTCGCGCCCTTCGACTCCACACCGGAGTCTCACGCCGGGCCGACAGGTTAGTGCGTCAGCGCTACGCGACGGAGAAACAGATCGGCACCGACGCCCGGTGCCGCAGCAACGGCTGCATGATGGCGTCGAGACGGCTGGACGGGGGAACCCCCAATTCGGCCATTACCCGTTCCCGGTACGCCTCGTACTCACGCAGCGCTCCGGTGTAGTCGCCGTGCTCGATCTCCGCTCGAATCAGTGAACGGATCGCCGGCTCGTGCAGCGGTTCGATGGAGACCGCGGTCGACGCGGCGATGAGCGCTTCGGCCATTTCGCCCAGGTCGACGAGCAGGTCGGAAAGCAACTGCAGCGCGCGCAGCCTGAGTTGAGTGAGCCGGGCCCGCTCGTAGATGACCCAATCGTCGTACCAGCCGGGCAGCAGGTCGTCGTGCAGCAGCTCCGGCAGGACGCCGAGGCACGCAGTTCGGTCGACCGGCGTGCTGCCCTGGCGCCAACTGATGACCCGCAGGGCGCGGCGGGTGAATGCGTCGACGTCCAGGCGTGCAGACGTGCTGAGACGCAGGCTCGCGCGATCATGCACGAGCAGCCCGGGAGCCGCTTGCTGGGTCTGCCAGACGGCTGCCCTCAGATTTCCGGTGGCGTGTCGTTCGGTGCTCTCCGGCCATAGCACTCCGGCTACATAGCCACGCGGTCGGCTACCTTGCAGCGCGAGTAACGCGATTAGTCTTTGCTCGCGGCGATGCAGATTCAGCTGGCTGCGGCGGTGGCGCAGTTCCCACGAGCCGAAGAGGGAGAGGTTCCAACTCGCCGCTCGTGTGCGCGTATGCGCCTGCTGTTTCCCCGTTGGCATATCGATCCCCCCGGTTTTGCGACCACGGCTGGCTGATTAGCCCGCCAAGTGCAATGACCGATGCCGTGACGGTCGCTCGCCAAGTCAGTTCATGTCAAGACTTGTCGCGCAAAAGTCACGAATCCCCGGGCTTGTATCACTCAGGTGGCTGACATTTCCGCTCACCCGGCGTCAGAACGACGCTGCTGCATCTGCGCGTGCAGCCATCGACGTACGGCCGCAACGACCTCGTCCGGATCGCCGGTTGACGCGCTGGCCGCTGTCTGATCGTCGGCGCCGCCATAGGTGATCCGAGCGCGAAACGGAACGTCGGCACCCGGCTCGTGCCACACGCGAATGACGAGCACCCCGAATTCGTCATCCACCGCATCTCGGATCGTCATCGAACTGCCTGCCGCTTCCTCTGGGGTCGAATGCTTGCATGCGAAAGTGTCCGTCAGCGCCGCGTCCGCCGCCAGTCGGACCCGGATAAGCCCGCCGACCAGTAACGGACGAGTAACGCACTGCATGGCCTACTTGCCGTGATCGTGATCGCCTTTCTATGTCAGGAAGGGGGTGAACACCATGCATAAGGAGCTGAGCATCATCGAGCTCGACGACGAGCGCATCGAATTGTTGCCGGCACGCGAGACCCTTTTCTTCAACAACAACTGGGCCAACGTGTGGGCATCGAACTCCTCGGTGGCATTCAACGTCGCGAGTTTCCACTCCTCCGCGCACAGCGCGGCGCTGCAGAGCGTCTGGGTCTCGCAGCACTGACGATCGGCAGCCCGGCGTGCTAGGACAGCGACGGCGCTTCCAGTACGCCGGGCACGCAGCAACGGAGGTGATCCGCGAATGGACAGGCTCCCGGCATTGCTCGACGAGGACGCATTGCTCGACGAGGAGCTAGGCACGCAGACGATCGAGCTCCTGCCGGCCAGGGAAACGCTCTGGTCAGTGAACGTCACGAACATCATCGCCGTGAACATCGCCCTCGCGATCAACGCGGCAAGTTTCAACGCATCAGCATCGGCGCTGGCACAGCAGCATCTCGCCGCCTTCCATCGCTGACCGCAACGCGGGTGGGTTCGACGTGAGTCGGCCCACCCGCTGCGGTGACGGGGAGTGCCATGACCTTCACGACCGTGTCGCAAGCGGACGAGCGCTGGTGCCGCACCGCGGGGACGCGCGAGCTCGGCCCGGTTCAAGGGTCCAGCCTGCTCGACCCGACCTACCTGCTGCGGCGCGGCGACGGGCAGGTGGTGCAGGTTTCCCGGTTGCTCTATCTCGTCGCAACGGAGGTCTCCGCCGATCGCAACGCACAGCAAGTGGCTGCCGCTGTCAGCGCCGCCTGTGGCCGTGAGCTGACCGTTGGCGGCCTGCACCGACTGCTCACCAAGCTGGAACCGATCGGCCTGGTCCAGAACCTGGACGCCACGCCGCGCCAACGGCCCTCGCCGGTACCGAAAGCCGATCCGCTGCTCGCGCTGCGGTTGCGCCGCACGCTGTTGCCCGAAGCCGGGGTGCGCGCGTGCGCGCGCGTGATGGCGCCGATCTTTCGAGCCGAGGTCGTCCTGGCTGTGCTGGTGGCCTGGATCGGCGTCGACGTCCTGCTTCTGCGTCGCGGCAACCTCGAGGGTGCGCTCGTCGACGTGCTGCGCACGCCGGCGCTGTTGCTGCTGACGGTAGGGCTGCTCTCGGCAGGAGCGTTGATCCACGAGTTGGGCCACGCCGCCGCGTGCGCGTATGGCGGCGCGCAGCCCGGCCGGATCGGCTTCGGCGTCTACTTGGTGTTTCCTGCGTTCTTCACCAACGTCACGGACTCCTACCGGCTCGACCGCACCGGGCGCATCCGCACCGACCTCGGCGGTCTCTATCTGAACCTGTGGTGCCTGTTGGCGTTGGGCGGCGCCTACCTCGGTACCGGGCAGGGCGTCTTCCTGCTCGCGGCGTTGCTCATGCACGTCGAGATGGTGCAGCAGCTGATCCCGACCGTCCGCTTCGACGGCTACTTCCTGCTCTCCGACGCCGCCGGCGTCCCCGACCTGTTCGCTCGGATGCGCCCGGCGCTGCGCAGCCTGCTGCCGTGGCGGCCGACGGACCCACGGCTCGCGGAACTGCGCCCCACGGCGCGACGAATCGTCATGGGCTGGGTACTGGTCGTGACGCCCGTGCTCGTCGGTACGTTCGGCTGGCTGTTGTACAGCCTCCCGGTGATCATCCGGCGCACCGTCGACGCCGTCGATCACCAGGCTTCGTCCATCGCGGCCGCGTGGACCGGCGACCTGGCGCAGGTGGCGTTGAGCGCCATCTCAATCGTGCTCCTTGCCGTACCACTGCTGGGCATCGCCGCACTGTTCGGCCAGCTGGGACTGAGGACGGCGCAGCACTTCAACCCGTCGCTGATCAGCAACAGATCGGCTCGCCCGCGTCCAGCGACAGAGGGGAACGCCATGAGCGACCCACCGGCATCTGCGGACCTCACCGCTTCGGCGTTGAGCGACGAGACCGTGCTCGGCCACACTGACGAAGCGCGAACGAGCTCGCCGTGGC
>DATFTS010000375.1:0-2736 GCA_035261645.1 Jatrophihabitans sp.
CGGGCGGCGTCCTTGCGCAGCGGACGGGAGGCCGACACGTCGACGTGCGTCATGCCGGGCCTCCCATCGGCCGAGTTGCGCTCAGAGTACGACACCACCGGTTGCCTCACTGGGCTGTGCCGGGATGCCAGGCCGCAGCACGATTGCGACGATCACGGCGCCGAGCGCGTAGATACCCGCTGCCCACCAGAACGCCGTCGTGTAGCTGTGGATCGCGGCGCCCGCCTGCACCAACCTCATACCCGCCGGCGTCGCGGCCTGCGCGATGTGATCGGTCGCGAACGTGGCGGCCGCCGTGGCTGCGAGCGTGTTCAGCAGCGCCGTGCCGACCGACCCGCCGACCTGCTGCATTGTGTTCACCGTTGCCGAGGCGACGCCGGAGTCACTGGCCTGGACTCCGAGTGTCGCGACGCTGAAGCTCGGTGCGAATGTCAGCCCCAACCCCAGCCCGAGCAGGACCATCGAAGGCAGCACGTGGGTGGCGTACGAACTCGTCAGACCGATGTTGGTCAGCAGGTACATGCCGACGGCAGCGAGCAGCATGCCGGCGGGCACCAGCACCTTAGGGCCGACCCGGGTGACGAGGACGGTGCTCGCGACCGAGGCCATCACGACCAACGAGCCGGTCATTGGCAGGAACGCGACGCCGGTGCGCACCGCGCTGTAACCGAGCGACGATTGCAGGTAGAACGTCAGGAAGAGGAACACTGCGAACAGCCCGGCCGAGGCGGCGAACATGGCGATGAACGCGCCGCCGCGGTTGCGGTCGAGGACGACGCGCAGCGGTAGCAGCGGGTTCGCAACCCGGCGCTGCAGAAGCACGAACGCGGTCAGCAGCACGGCGGCTGCAACCAGCAAGCCGATGGTGAAGCCGTTGCCCCAGCCCGAGGTCTCGGCGTGTGAGAAGCCGTAGACGAGCGCGAACAGGCCGGCCGAGACGAGGACGGTGCCCGGGACGTCGAGCTTCGCGCGGCGCGCAGCCTTGCTGTGGTCGAGCAGCAGCCACCCGCCGACCAGTCCGACGGCCGCAAAGATGAGGTTGACGAACAGCGTCCAGCGCCAGTTGGCGTATTGGGTAAGGAAGCCACCGAGCAGCAGGCCGACCGAGGCGCCGGCGCCGGCAATGGCACCGAAGACGCCGAAGGCCTTGGCGCGCTCTCTGGGTTCACTGAACGTGGTCGTCAAGAGCGAGAGGATCGCCGGCGCCAGCAGTGCGGCGAACGCGCCTTGCACCGCCCGGGCCCCGATCAGCATCCCCACGTTGAGGGCCGCGCCGCCGACGGCAGACGCCAGGGCGAAGCCGAGCATCCCGACCAGGAAGACCCATTTCCGGCCCATCACGTCGGCGATTCGGCCGCCGAGGAGCAGCAACGAGCCGAAGGCCAGGGCGTACGCGGTGACGATCCATTGGCGGGCGTTGTCCGAGAAAGCCAGGTCGTGTTGCGCCGTGGGTAGGGCGATGTTCACGACGGTCGCGTCGAGCACGACCATGAGTTGGGCGATGCCGAGGACGGCGAGGATCCACCAGCGCTTGCTTGCGCTTGGCAGACGGGACGCCCTGGTCGCCCGGGTCGGCGACGTGCTGAGGGTGGTGGTCATTTGCGGGCTCCAGTCGCATTCCGGAGATGTCTTCTCCGTTTTCATCACCCACGATAACGCAAATCCGGAGATCGAAACTCCGCTTTTTTGAGAGACCTGCGCCACAGTGCCGGCAGCGCTCGGATGCTGCGCGTGCGCGCCCGTTCGCAATCGTGTTTTGCCTATGAGCGTGGCCTGCCTGCCGCACTCGGAGGCAAAGGGCATCTGAGCCGCATCGCATGCGGTTCGGTACCTTCGGGCATCTGGAGGGCTCGCATAGTGGCCTAGTGCGGCGGTCTTGAAAACCGCTATGGGGTGGAAGCCTCATCGTGGGTTCGAATCCCACGCCCTCCGCAATCGTTGTACCCACAACAACTTCTGGCACGTCCTGGGAGCGAGAGCGCACACGACGGGCACGGCAGTGACGCTCACCCCTGCCGCTTCTTACGCAGGCCTGGCACGGACGACCCGTCGGGGATCGCCAAACAGTGTGCGCGATGCGGCGGTTTGCGGTGCCGCCTTCTGTGGTGGCGTGGTTATGTTTCAGACCCATGCTGCCGACGTCGGGCGGCTTGGGCACGATGTGCGGACTTGCTATCAGTCCCTGGCGCAGAGCTTGATCGTTCGCGTTGAGCGACCTTGCCGAGGGCGATCAGGCCGTTGGCGAGGTGGTTGGTGATCTGCTCGGGGTCTGGCGGCAGGCGGTCTTGCAGATTGCCGGCGACCAACAGGGCGGCCAGCCCGTGGCACAGTGACCAGCCGGCGGTGATCAGCCCGGGCACGTCGTCGATGTGCCAGCGGGCGGCCAAGGCGGCGGCGCTGTCGTCGAGGATGGCGAATGCGGCATCGCGGGCCGCGACCAGTTCGGCGTCGCCGGTGCGGTACAGGCCAGGTCGATACAGGACCTCGAAGTGGCCGGGGTGGGCGACGGCGAACCTACGTAGGCGGCGCCGCCGTGCAGGAAACCGAACGGCCCGGTGGCGGCCGGACCGATCGCCTCGGCGGTGAGATGGAAGCCTTCGGTGGCGATGGCGGTGAAGATGCCGGTCTTGTCGCCGAAATGGTGCGCTGGCGCGGCGTGCGAAACGCCGGCGCGGCGGGCGATCTCACGCATGCTGACTCCGGCGGCGCCGACCGCGACAACCTCAGCGACCGCGG
>DATFTS010000376.1:0-9665 GCA_035261645.1 Jatrophihabitans sp.
TCCGCGTCCCACCCAACAGCGCTCACGTCCTCCCCTCCGTTGTGGTCAATTTCGCGGCGACTTTTTGAGCCGGACCGGAGGGGAAGAGGGGACGGTCCTCCCCTCCGTTGTGGTCAATTTCGCGGCGACTTTTTGAGCCACAACGGAGGGGAAGAGGGATGGGTCTGTCACAGCACCTTGGACAGGAACGCCTTGGTGCGCTCGTGCTGCGGGTTGGCGAGGACCTCGCGAGGCTTTCCGGACTCGACGACGACGCCGCCGTCCATGAACACCAGCTGATCGCCGACCTCGCGGGCGAAGCCCATCTCGTGGGTGACGACGACCATCGTCATGCCGTCCTGCGCCAGCTGCTTCATGACGTCGAGCACCTCGCCGACCAGCTCGGGGTCGAGCGCGGACGTCGGCTCGTCGAACAGCATCAGCTTCGGCTTCATCGCGAGCGCGCGGGCAATCGCCACACGCTGTTGCTGCCCGCCGGACAGCTGCGCCGGATAGGCCTTCGCTTTGTCGGCCAGCCCCACCCGGGCCAACAGTTGCCGGCCGGTCTCGGTCGCCTCCGCCTTGCTGACCTTCTTCACCCGGGTCGGTGCTTCGATGACGTTCTGCAGCGCGGTCATGTGCGGGAACAGGTTGAAGTGCTGGAACACCATGCCGATGTCGCGCCGCTGCTTCGCCGCGTCGCGCGGGTGCAGTTCGTGCAGCTTGTCCCCGCGCTCGCGATAACCGACCAGCACCCCGTCGACGTAGAGCCGTCCCGCGGTGATCTGCTCGAGGTGGTTGATGCAGCGCAGGAACGTGGTCTTGCCCGAACCGGACGGGCCCACCAGGCAAGCAACCTCACCGGGCTGCACGGTGAAGTCGATACCGCGCAGAACGCGTAGCGCACCGAAGTGCTTGTGGACGGATCGGGCGTCGACCATCGGCGCTGCGTCGGCGGCGGTCATCGGGCGCCCGCGCCGTGTCGGAGATTGTCGGCCTCGGCGAGGGCCCGCAGCTGACGGCCGGTCAGCTTGCGCGACGCTCCTCGTGCGAACCGCTTCTCGAGGAAGTACTGGCCGATCATGAGCACGCTGGTTATCGCCAGATACCAAGTGGACGCGACGAGCAGCAACGGCACCGGCCGGTAGAGGGCATTGCCGATGTCGCGCGTACGGGCGTAGAGGTCGAAGCTGTAGGGCACCGCGACGACCAGCGACGACGTCTTCAGCATGCTGATCAGTTCGTTGCCGGTCGGCGGGATGATCACCCGCATCGCCTGCGGCAGCACCACGCGGCGCATCATCAACGGCCAGGACATGCCCAGCGCCGTCGCCGCCTCCGTCTGGCCCTCCCCCACCGAGCTGATCCCGGCCCGGACGATCTCGGCCATGTATGCGGCCTCGTTGAGGCCGAGCCCGATCACTGCGAACCAGAAGAACGCGCCGACCTTCGAGATGTCGAAGTGCCAGAACTGGTGCACGAACGGAATACCGACAGCGAGGTGCCCGTAGATCGTCGTGAACAAGCCCCAGAAGACCAGCTGAACGTAGACCGGCGTGCCGCGGAAGAACCACAGGTACAGCCACGCGACCGAGCGCAGCACCGGGTTCGGCGAGAGCCGCATCACCGCGAGCAGAACACCGAGCCCCACGCCGAGGATCATCGCGACGATGGTGAGGTCGATCGTGATCAGCGCCGCCTGCGACACCCGCTGGTCGAACAGGTATGTGCCGTACGTCGACCAGTCGTACGCCGAGTTCGTCGCGGCACCATAAATGAAAAGCGCGAGCAGCAGCACGATGATGGTCGCCGCGATCCACCGGCCCGGATGCCGCAGTGGCACAGCCTCGATCAGCTCGGGCTGCCCGTCTGCGTCCCGGATCGGTGTCGAGCGCGGCGCTGCGCTCAGGTCGTCAGCCATGTTCAGCTAGTTGCTCCGTTGATCTGAGCGGTCTTGATCTCACCGCCCTGCAAGCCCCAGGCCTTGCAGATCTTGTCGTACGTCCCGTCGTCGATAAGCGCCTGCACTGCCTTCTGCAGTGCCTGCTTGAACGTGCCCGAGGTCTTTGCGACGGCGTAGCCGTATGGCGCCGCGCCGTAGTTCGTCTGCCCGACGAGCTGGATCTTGCTGCTGTTGTGATTCACCGCGTCGACGGTCACCGGGTAGTCAGCGGACATCGCGTCGACCCGACCCAGGACGAGGTTGCTCGTCGCCTCGCTCTGCAGGTCGAACTTGAGGATCTGGATGGCCTTCTTGCCCGCGGACGTGCACTGGCTGCTCTTCATGTGCAGGTCGTCTTCCTCGGTGGTGCCGGTCTGCACCGAAACCTTGAGGCCGCAGGCGTTGTTCGGGTCGACGGCCTTACCCTTCGGCGCCGCCCATTGGATGCCGGCGGTGTAGTACGTGACGAAGTCGACCGTCTTCTCCCGCGTCTTGTTGTCGGTGAACGACGAGACGCCGATGTCGTACTTCCCGCCGGTGAGCCCCGGGAGGATGTTGTCGAACACCGACTGGACGTACTTCGTCTTGAGGCCCAGCTTGGCGGCCACGGCGTTGAACAGGTCGATGTCGAAGCCGACGATGTTGCCGTTCGAGTCCTTGATCTCGTTGGGCGCGTACGACGGGTCGGTGCCCACGGTGAGCGTTCCGGCGGACTTCATGCTCGACGGGACCAATGCCGCCATCGCCGAATCGACCTTCACCGACTTGAAGATGTCGGCAGCACCGGTGCCCGTCGAGCCACCGCCGGACTCCTTGTTGCTTGAACAGCCGCTCAGCACCAGAGCCGCAGCCGCGACGAGCGAGACGGCGACAGAGAGGGAACGACGTGACGACAAGGTGACCTCCTACGGACCGGGCGTATCGGCGCCACCTTAGTCACTTCACAGAGCCACCGTCAGAGGCGCAACCGAACCGTAACTACCGAAGAATCACCGCAAACCGGGCGATTAGGGAATCGCAAGCTGAGTCTTGCCCAAGACGACGACGCCACCCTCGGAAACGTGGTACCGGCCGCGGTCCAGTTCCGGCTCGAGACCGATGTGCGCGCCCTCGGGAACGACCACATCCTTGTCGAGGATCGCCTTGCGCACCACCGCGCCACGACCGATCTGCACGCCGTCCATCAGCACCGAGCCCTCGACATACGCACCCGCGGCGAGCCGGACGTTCGGGGCGAGCACGCTGTGCCGCACGGTCGCGCCGGCCACGATCGCCCCGGCGCCGACCATCGACTCCTGCGCAATGCCGCCCTCGACGAACTTCGCGGGCGGCAACTGCGGGTGGTAGGTGTAGATCGGCCACAGCTGGTTGTACAGGTTGAAGATCGGGTGCACCGCGACGAGATCCATGTGCGCGTCGTAGTAGGCGTCGATCGTCCCGACGTCGCGCCAGTAGCCCCGGTCGCGGTCCTCAGCACCCGGAACGTCGTTCTCGGCGAAGTCGTAGACGTACGCGGTGCCCTTCTTGACCATCGTCGGCATGATGTTGGTTCCCATGTCGTGCACCGACTGCTCGTCCTCGGCGTCCTCTTTCAGCGCCTCCAACAACGCTCCGGTGGTGAAGACGTAGTTGCCCATCGATGCGTAGCTCTCGTCAGCGCTGTCCGGCAACCCGGGCGGCTCGCTGGGCTTCTCGAGGAAGTCGATGATGCGGCGGTCGGGATCGGCGTCGATCACACCGAACGCGCTCGCCTCGCTGCGCGGGACGCGAATTCCGGCGCACGTCGCTCCGGCACCCGAGTCGATGTGCTGCTGCACCATCTGGCGCGGATCCATGCGATAGACGTGGTCGGCGCCGAACACGATGATGTAGTCGGGCTTCTCGTCATAGATCAGGTTCGCCGACTGCAAGATGGCGTCGGCACTGCCCGTGTACCAGCGCGGCCCGAGGCGCTGTTGCGCCGGCACCGGCGTGATGTAGTTGCCCAGGACGTACGACATCCGCCAGGTCTGCGTGATGTGCCGGTCGAGCGAGTGCGACTTGTACTGCGTCAGCACGCACAGGCGCAGGTATCCGGCGTTCACCAGATTGGACAGGACGAAGTCGACGAGCCGGTAGTTGCCCCCGAAGGGAACCGCCGGTTTCGCGCGGTCGGCTGTCAGCGGCCAGAGCCGCTTGCCTTCGCCACCCGCGAGCACGATACCCAGTACCCGCGGCTCCCTCGCCATGCTCATTACCCTACGTACCCGGCTAGCGTAGGGCGAGTGAGCATCGCAGGCGAACAGCGATAAGGCGCAGTATGCGTGTGGCGGTGCTATCGCGGGAGTACCCGCCGGAGGTGTACGGCGGAGCAGGCGTCCACGTCGAGTTCCTGGTCCGCGAACTGCGCAAGCTCGTCGATGTGGACGTGCATTGTTTCGGCGCGCCGCGAGACGAAACCGGCGTGCACGCCTACAGCACACCGCTGCGTCTGGGCGAGGCGAACAGCGCGCTACGCACATTCGGAACCGACGTCGAGATCGCGGCCGCGGTCTGCGGCGCGAACGTCCTGCACTCCCACACGTGGTACGCCAACCTCGCCGGCGTGCTCGGCGCGCAGTTCTACGGGGTGCCGCACGTGCTGACCGCGCACTCGTTGGAGCCGCATCGGCCGTGGAAGGCCGAGCAGTTGGGCGGCGGCTACCGGCTTGCGCTGTGGGCGGAGCGGCAGGCGTACGAGACCGCGGACGCGATCGTCGCCGTGTCCTATGGCATGCGTGCCGACCTGCTCGACGCGTATCCGTTCGTCGATCCCGCGAAGGTGCACGTGATTCACAACGGCATCGACACGACGCTCTACGCGCCGGTCGACGCCGTCGATGCCCTCGAGCGGTACGGGATCGACCCGGACCGTCCATCGGCCGTCTTCGTCGGCCGGATCACTCGGCAGAAAGGCCTCGTGCACCTGCTGCGCGCCGCTGAGCGGTTCGACCCAGCGGTGCAGCTGATCCTCTGCGCCGGCGCACCGGACACTGCTGAGATCGCCGCGGAGACGACTGCAGCGGTCGACCACTTGGCTGCGACACGTACCGGCGTGGTGTGGATCCACGACATGCTGCCCCGCGACCAGCTGACGCAGTTGCTGACGCACGCAACCGTGTTCGTCTGCCCATCGGTCTACGAACCGCTGGGCATCGTGAACCTCGAGGCGATGGCGTGCGAGACACCGGTCGTGGCCAGCGCCGTCGGCGGCATTCCGGAGGTGGTCGCCGACGGCCTGACCGGCATCTTGGTGCCATATCACGCGGTGTCCGTCGAGGAGTTCGAAGCCGGCATTGCGGACGCCGTGAACGCGCTGTGCGGTGAACCGGCGCGCGCCGCCGCGATGGGCAAGGCCGGCCGGGAGCGGGCAGTGCATGAGTTCGGCTGGGACACCATCGCGCACCGCACCGTCGAGCTCTACGAGAGCCTGTTGTAGGTCGGATCAAACAAAGACCGCGGTCGCCGTGCCCGGTGCCACCTCGGTGAAGCCGCCGTCGTGCACGATCGGCGCGCCGGCCTCCAGCGCCGCCTGCCACTGCCGCTCGCCGGCATCGCGGACGGCCAGTGGGAAGCCCGCCTCCTGCCACTTGCGCCGGGGCCGCGGGCGCATCGAGCGCCAGCCGAGTTGGGCGGCGTGCGCGGCCTGTGCCATCGCCTTGCCCGTGCTCATCTCCACTCGGGGCGACAGCAGCACCAGCGGAACGTCACGCGGCGGCTCCCCGGGCGGCGAAGGGTCGGCCAGATTCGTCCCGCCCACCTGCAACCTCGCCAGCTCCGGCGGCCAGGCGTCCACCGGCACCGGTGGATAGACCCGAAGCTCGGCCGTGCCGTGCCGCACGTCCAGCCCGTCGACGCTGAGCGCCCGCCGCCAATCCGCGCCGCGGGCCCGGCGCACCACCTTGCGGATGCGGTGGGCGTCCCAGCGGGCAAGTGCCTCAGCCCACTCCGGACGCTCCGCCGTCAGCATCAGCAGCACGCCCCGTGCCGCGGCCTCGAGCGCGTCAGTACGAGTGGGCGGCTCGTCCCGCTCGATGCGAATGACGAACGGGAGTACGAGTTCGTCAGGTGGATCCTCGGTCACGCCAACGACTCGACCCACGACGCCAACAGGCGCGCGCCGAACCCGGTGGCCCCCTGCGCGAACATCCCGTCGTCCTTGCCCGCCCGGGCCGGCCCGGCCACGTCCAGATGCGCCCACGGCACGTCCTTCGCGAAGGGCCGCAGGAACATCGCCGCGGTGATGCCGCCGGGGTTTCCGGGCGAGTTCGTCGCGTCCGCCACCGGCGAAGCCAGCAGCGACTCGTACTCGACGGGCATCGGCAGCCGCCACACCGGCTCGCCGGTCGTCTCCCCTGCGGTCGCGATGCCCGCCGCCAGATCGTCCGAGGTGGCGAACAACCCGGCCGTAGCGAGCCCGAGCGCGATCTTCATGGCGCCGGTCAACGTCGCGATGTCCACCAGGGCGCTCGGGCGCAGCTCGCCGACCGCGTAGGCCAGCGCATCGGCGAGGACGAGACGTCCTTCGGCGTCGGTGTTGGCGATCTCGCTGGTGCGTCCGCCGACGTGCCGCACCACGTCACCGGGCCGGTACGACGACCCGGACAGCGCGTTTTCCGCAGCCGGGACGAGCACGCTGACCCGCACCGGCAACCGGGCGCTTGCGATCGCGTGCAGCGCCGCTAGCGCGGCAGCACCGCCGGCCATGTCGGTGAACATGGTGTTCATCGCGTGACCCGTCTTGCGGTTCACCCCGCCGGTGTCGAAGGTGATGCCCTTGCCGACGAGGACGACCTGCACGCCGCGCTTCGCACGTGGCGGGCGCCAATGGGCCTCGATCAGGCGAGGCTCGGCGGCCGAGCCCCCGCCGACCGCCAGCACCCCGCCGAAGCCGTTGTCGGCCAGCCACGCCTTGTCGCGCACGAACACATCGACGCCCAGGGCGCTGAGCGTGCGCGCGGCTTGGTCGCCCAACCAGCTGGGGGTCTTCTCGTCTGAGCGGGTGTTGGCGAGGTCGCGCGCCCAGACTGTCGCCTGCGCGGCCCGCCGGCCGCGCTCGACGGCGTCCTCGTCGTCGGCTCCGCAGAGGTCGATCTGGGTGGGCCCGGGCTGGACGGACGTCGCCCTGGTGAACCGGTAGCAGCCGAGTGTGAGGCCCTCGACCAGCGCGGAGAGTCGGGCGCCGTCCACGCCGCGGGCGTCGAGTTTGTTGCGGCCGGGAGGAAGTCCGCGGGCCAGCATGCCGGCGGTTCGGCGGACCTCGTTCGGCTCGGCCGGCAGCTCGAGCGGCTGGGCGTCGGCCGACGCGGGCGTCGCGCGGATCCGCACCGGCTGGGTCATGGTGCGATCCTTGCCTATCGCCGAAACCCGGACAGCACGCGGCCCCGGTCCGATCGTGCGATCGAAACCGGGGCCGAGCGAAGGGCTAGCTGACGGCCGACTTCAGCGCCTCACCCAGGGCGGTGGCCTCGTCGGCAGACATCTCGACGACGAGACGTCCGCCTCCTTCGAGCGGCACGCGCATCACGATGCCGCGGCCTTCTTTGGTGACCTCGAGCGGGCCGTCGCCCGTCCGCGGCTTCATGGCCGCCATCCGAACCTCCTTGGTGAGCGGGTCTGCCCGCGTCCCGACGTAACAGTCCGGCGACGCGCGAAGCGACGCCGGTAATTCGGCCATTCTCCCGCATGGGGCTCGGTTCGCCCAACCCCGGGGCGGTAGCGTCGGGGCGCACCGAAGGGAGACACCGTGAGCGACGTGCTGCTGGTCGAGCGCAACGATGGTGTTGCGACGCTGACCCTGAACCGGCCGGACTCGATGAACTCGCTGTCCGTCGAGCTCAAGGAAGCCTTGCTGGATGCCGCGCGGGACGTGTCCGCGGACCCCTCCGTGCGCGCCGTCGTGCTCACTGGTAGCGGCCGCGGCTTCTGCGTCGGCCAGGACCTGCGCGAGCACGTCGCGCTGCTCGAGGCGAACGACCCCGCGCCGCTGGCGACGGTGCGCGAGCACTACAACCCGCTGATCCTGACCCTCGCACGCATGCCCAAACCACTGATCGCCGCCGTGAACGGGATGGCCGCCGGGGCCGGAGCCGGCCTTGCGTTCGCGTGCGATTTTCGCATCGCGGCTCGGACGGCCGGGTTCCTGCTCGCCTTCGCGAACGTGGGGCTGACGCTCGACAGCGGAGTTTCGTGGACGCTGCCCCGGCTCGTCGGCCAGGCTCGGGCGACGGCGCTGGCGCTGCTGGCCGAGCCGATTGCTGCGGAGTCGGCACTCGAGATGGGACTCGTGAACGCGGTCGTCGAGCCGGAGGGCGTGCTGCCCTCGGCGCAGGAGCTTGCTCTTCGGCTCGCCGCCGGGCCCACGCTGGCGTACGCCGCGATCAAGGAGTCGATCGCGTACGCCGCCACCGCCGACCTCGAGAGCGCGCTGGCGAAGGAGGACGAGCTGCAGAGCGCCATGGGCGCCACCGAGGACCACCGCGCCGGCACCGCCGCCTTCGTCGCCAAGCAGAAGCCGACGTTCATCGGCCGGTAGTCGAACCTCGGGTCGCCCTGCCGGCGCGGGCCTTCGGTTAGCTTCCGGCGCGCGCCTTGGCGCGAAAGCAGCCCTCGATGTGGTCGTCGACGATGCCGGTTGCCTGCATCAGGGCGTACGCAGTGGTCGGCCCGACGAAGCGGAAGCCGCGGCGTTTGAGTTCCTTCGCCATCGCCTTCGACTCGTCGCTGGTGGGCGGGACGTCGGCCAGGGTGCGCGGTCGCCGCCGCGGCGGCGTCGGCGCATAGGACCACAGCAGCGCGTCCAGGCCCTCGGGAACTGCCTCGCGGGCCGTCCGAGCGTTCGCGATGGTGGCCTCGATCTTGGCGCGATTGCGGACGATGCGCGGATCGAGCAGCAGCCGGGCCACGTCGCGGTCGTCGAAGGCCGCAACCGCATCGACGTCGAAGCCGGCGAACGCGTCGCGGAAGCCAGGCCGCTTGCGCAGGATCACCAGCCAGGACAGGCCGGACTGGAACGCCTCCAGAGAGAGGCGCTCGAACAGCGGCGCCTCGCCATGCAGCGGGGTTCCCCACTCCTCGTCGTGATAGGCCAGGTACTCGGGTGCCGAGGTGGCCCAACCGCAGCGCGGCAGGTCAGCCGGCGCAGTCATTTCCGCCCGCGACGCCGCTGGCGCCGATGGGCGGGCCCGTCCATGACCTCCGGGCCGGCCTCCGCCTGCGTGTCTACGGCGGGCGACGGCGGGCTGGAGAGCGGCGCCGGGCCGGCGGGCGGCGCGCCGGCGGGCGGCGGGCCGGCTGGCGACGCGCTGGCGAGCGGCGCCGGCCCGACGGCCCAAGGTGGCGCCTGCGCGGTCCAGTCACCCGCCCCTGCGCTGTGCACCGACCCGGTCGACGGCGCGCCGTCCGGCTCCGGGTCCTCGAGCGCCTCGTCCACAGCCAGCATCTCGGCCATCTGCTCGTCGGTACCTTCGCCCGGCCTCGCCACCGGCTCACCATGCCCGAAGAACGGCGGCGGCACCGGCGCCTCGACGTCTCCACGAAGGCGCGCGATCTCCGCGTCCCGAGCCCGCAGCTCGCCAGCGAGCCTGTCGAGCAGCAGGTCCGTCTCGGCGAAGCGGTAACCACGCAGCGCCACTGGCAGCCGCACCGCATCGATGTCGTCCGGCGTCATCGCCTGGTCCTCGGGCAGTTCCCACGGCGGCTCGTCGCGCACCGACGGTGCGATCTG
>DATFTS010000377.1:0-4015 GCA_035261645.1 Jatrophihabitans sp.
GTCCTGACCGACCATCGCGTCGACGACGAACAGCACCTCCTGCGGGTCGACGGCGTCGCGGATGTCGATCGCCTGTTGCATCATCTCGGCATCGATGCCCAGCCGGCCGGCGGTGTCCACCACCACCATGTCGTGCTGCGCGCGGCGAGCGTGGTCGATCGAGTCGCGGGCCACTCGCACCGGATCCCCGATCCCACTGCCCGGCTGCGGCGCGTACACCGGCACGCCGGCGCGCTCGCCGACCACCTGGAGCTGGTTCACCGCGTTCGGGCGCTGCAGGTCGGCAGCCACCAGAAGCGGGGTGTGGCCTTGATCGCGCAACCAGCGGCCCAGCTTGCCGGCCAGCGTCGTCTTACCCGAGCCCTGCAGGCCGGCGAGCATGATCACCGTCGGCGGCTGCTTGGCGAAGCGCAGCCGGCGCGTCTCGCCACCCAGGATCGCCACCAGCTCCTCATTGACGATCTTGATGACCTGCTGGGCGGGGTTGAGCGCTTTGGACACGTCCTCACCGCGCGCCCGTTCCTTGATCCGCGCGATGAACTCCTTGACGACCGGCAGCGCTACGTCCGCCTCGAGCAGCGCGATACGGATCTCGCGTGCAGTGGCGTCGATGTCGGCTTCCGAAAGCCGTCCCTTGCCCCGGAGGGTGGTGAAGACGGTGGAAAGCCGGTCGGAGAGCGTGTCGAACAACGGAAGGCGTCCTAACGGGGTGTGAGGCGTTCCCACCCAGGGTACGGGCTCACAGCAGGCCGCGACCGCCGTCGACGTAGACCACCTGGCCGGTGACGTACCCGGACTCCTCCGCGGCGAAGAACGCCACGGTGTTCGCCACGTCGTCGGGCACGCCGCCGCGGCGCACCGGAACGGCTGCCGCTGTCGCCTCGCGCATCGCCTCGATCGTCGTGCCGATGCGCTCTGCGGTCGCCTTGGTCATCGCGGTCTCGATGAACCCAGGAGCCACGGCGTTCGCAGTGACGCCGAACGGGCCGAGCTCGATCGCCAGAGTCTTCGTGAGGCCCTGCAGGCCCGCCTTCGCGGTGGCGTAGTTGGCCTGGCCCCGGTTGCCCAGCGCGGAGGTGGAGGACATCGACACGATCCGCCCGTACTTCGCCTCGACCATGTGCTTCTGCGCGATCTGGCTGCACAGGAAGGCGCCGCGCAGATGCACCTCCATGACCATCGTCCAGTCGTCGTCGGTCATCTTGAAGAGCAGGTTGTCGCGCAGCACGCCGGCGTTGTTCACCAGGATGTGCAGGCCGCCGAACTCCCCCACCAGCGAGTCGATCGCTGCCTGCACCTGGTCGCGCTTGGAGACGTCGGCACCAAGGGCGATCGCCTGGCCGCCGGCCTTTACGATCTCGTCCGCGACGAGCTGGGCCGCGTCCTGCTGCAGATCCAGGACCCCGACCTGCGCGCCGCCTGCGGCCAACCGCTGCGCCACCGCGGCGCCGATGCCCTGAGCGGCACCGGTGACCAGCGCCACTCGACCCTCAACTCCGGGCACAGTGCTCACCGCTCTTCGCGCAGGCGCTGGTCGCCGCTTCCCGCCTTCGATGCTCGCTCATCAATCTCCTCCTAGGTCGACGAGCCGGCGCATGCCGGCCAGCCAGCGATCCGGATCGGACGCCTTCTGCGCCCAGAACGTACCGACCTGCGGATGCGGCAGGATCAGGAACCTCTCCTGCGCCAATCCCGCGACCACCGTGTCGGCCACTTGCTCGGCGGTGATGATCTCGCCGGACGCGGCGACGGCACGGGCGCCTGGATCGCCCGCCGCAAGCGGGTCCATCAAAAGCGGAGTCGCCACGCCCATCGGGCACAGCACGCTGACGCCGATGCCCTTAGTGCCGTATGTGACGGCGAGCCATTCCGCAAACGCCACCGCTCCGTGCTTGGTCACCGCGTAGGGGGCGTCGCCGGGCGAGGTCAGCAGCCCAGCCGCCGACGCGGTGTTCAGCAGCCAGCCCCGCCCGCGGGCGAGCATCGTCGGCAGGACGGCACGCGCGGCATGGACGTGCGCCATCACGTTCACCTCGAACGCCCGGTGCCACACGTCGTCCGGTTCGTCCAAGCCGGCACCCGTGGCCACGCCGGCGTTCGAGCAGAACAGGTCGATCTCTCCGTCGCGTGCGATGGTTCGCTCGACCAGGCCGTTCACCGCAGCGGGGTCGGTGACGTCGATTACCTCGCCGACCCCGTCGATCTCGTCGGCGACGTCACGTGCGCCGGCGAAGTCACGGTCGACGACGACTACCCGCCGGGCGCCTTCGCGTGCGAACCGGCGCGCCATGGCTGCGCCGATTCCGCTGGCCCCGCCGGTGACGACGACTACGGCACCGCTGAGCTGCACGGTCAGGCCTCCAGAGCGGCGACGACGAAGTCGGCGAGCTCGCTCGCCAGTTGTGCGGGTTTCTTCCGCCCGTTGGGACGGAACCACAGCGGGAGCTCGTTGACGTAGCCGAAGATCGTGAACGTGACGGTATCGGCGCTGGCCACCGAGGCGAATTCGCCACTGGCCTGGGCGTCGCGCACGAGTTTTCGTACCGCGTCGTGGTAGCGGCGTCGGGCCTGCCGATAGGTCTCGGTGCGCTCGTCGCCCAGCCGGTTCATCTCCCTCCAGAACACGAGGGCCGGGCGCGCGCTCGCCGCCGTGGTGATCACCAGGTCGTTGATGAGTTCGCGCAGCGTCTCCGCCGCCGGCAGACCGCGCGCCAGGATCGCGTCCATGCCGGAGAGCTGCCGGCCGATGAGGTCGCCGTACACCTCGTAGAGCAACGCCTCCTTGCTGGCGAAGTGGTGGTAGAAACCGCCCTTCGCGACGCCGGCCTTGGTGATCACCTGGCTGACGCTGGTGCCGTCGTAACCGTGCTGGGCAAAAAGCTCGACCGCAGCCTCGAGCACCCGGGCGCGGGTGTCCTGCGCGGTGTTCACGCTCATGTGCGGGCGGTGTCGTGGCGGCGCAGCTCCTCGCGCGCGAGCGAACGCAGGTGTACCTCGTCCGGCCCGTCCGCCAGGTGGAGCGTGCGCAGCTGCGCCCAGGCCTCAGCGAGCGGCGTGTCGGACGAGACTCCGGCGGCGCCGTGCACCTGCACCGCCCGGTCGAGGACGTAGGACGCGGCCCGGGGTGCCGCCACCTTGATCGCCGCGATCTCGGTGCGCGCGTTGCGCACACCCGCGGTGTCGATGAGCCACGCGGTCTTGAGCACGAGCAGCCTCGCCTGCTCGATCGCCAGCCGCGACTCGGCGATCCACTCCTGCACGATGCCGTGCGTGGCGATCGGCTGTCCGAACGTCGAGCGCGACGACGCGCGCACGCACATCATCTCCAGCGCGCGCTCGGCAACGCCCAGCGAGCGCATGCAGTGATGGATGCGTCCTGGCCCCAGTCGTGCCTGCGCCATCATGAACCCCCCGCCCTGCGGACCGAGCAGGTTCTCGCGCGGGACTCGAACGTGGTCGTAGTGGATGACACCGTGACCACCGTGCGGGCCGTCGTCGTAGCCGTAGACCGTCGTCGAGCGTTCGATCGTGACGCCCGGTGCGTCGAGCGGCACCAGGATCATCGAGTGCCGCGCGTACTTCGCGGCGTCCGGGTCGCTGACGCCCATCACGATCGCGATCTTGCACTCCGGTCGCAGTGCGCCGGTCGACCACCACTTGCGGCCGTTGACGACGAAGCTGTCTCCGTCGGCGGTGATCGTCAACGCGATGTTCGTGGCGTCAGACGAAGCGACATCCGGCTCCGTCATGGAGAAGCAGGAGCGGATCTCCCCGTCCAGCAGAGGTTCGAGCCACTGCTTGCGCTGCTGGTCGTCGGCGAACATCGCCAGCAGCTCCATGTTCCCCGTGTCCGGGGCGGCGCAGTTCATCGCCTCGGGTGCGATCGCCGCCGACCGGCCGGACAACTCGGCAATCGGTGCATAGTCGAGCACAGACAGCCCGGCGCCGTCCTTGCCATCGGGCAGGAAGAGGTTCCACAACCCGCGGTTGCGCGCTTCCTCCTTCAGGCTGTGCA
>DATFTS010000378.1:0-10206 GCA_035261645.1 Jatrophihabitans sp.
GTAGTCGCGGGTCAGCGGTGTCGTACTGACCACCTGGCCACTCGGCGTGTACTGATACAGCACGTCGGCTGACGGAAGGCCGGTGTTCCCCCACACGTTGCTCGGCGGGCACGTGAGCCCCGATGGCGGAGGCGGCGCAGCCGACGCGCTCGAAGCCGTGCCGATCGCAGTAACGGTCAGCGCGATCAGCGTGCTGATCACAGCGCACGCCGTCCGGCGCAGGGCCAATCTTGACGACATGTGAGTCCCACCCAATTCGACGGAATCGACCGTGCGTCGACCCCCCGGCGACAAGCTAGCGGGGAAATGATCAGCCGTCACAGCAAAGATCCACATTTTCGCGAAGCGGATATCCCCGACGACAAAACTGGATATCAGGTCTACGAAATAGTGGCGTTTGTACCGTCGCCTTGGGTGGACACATCCGTAGGCGATGCCCGATGCCGAGCTCCGATGAGACCCGAAGCGCTCAGCGAGGGGCGATCGAGACGAAGGTGTGCAGCGCCGAGGACTTGCCGTTCAATGAACGCCACATTCGAATCGACGAAGCAGCGCGGGAGCGGATTCGGGCACAGGCATTGCGCGCCATCGCCCGGTCCGCGGCTCGGTTGAAGCAAGAACACGTGCCGCTGGCCGGCCCGCCCCGCCCGATCGCTGGGGGCGAACGAGTGGGGCGGCCCGGCCACGGCTATGCGATCAGCGGGTTCCGCGCCGCCGTCGCATACCAGCCATGGTGATCAACCCGCCGCCCCCGAGGAGCAGGCCTCCGAGACAGAGCTCAAGCGCCCAGTCGCCACCGGTCACCGCGGTCCGGTGGCGTGACGCCACACCGGCGACCGCATGCGTATGCGTCGGCGGAGTCGTGACCGGCGGAGTCGTCACCGGCGGAGTCGTCACCGGCGGAGTCGTCACCGGCGGAGTCACCGGGTGGTGGGTGCACCGTGGGTTGCCCGGCTGGCAGGTCGTCGGCGGGGTGGCGCCGGTGGGCACCACGAAGTTGTCCAACTCGCCGTCACCGGTATCGGGATTGTCGACCTTGACCTTGTAGATCACGGTCCACGCCTCGCCTTTCGGTACCAAACCCGTGATGTGGAACCGGTGGTCCGTGCCGATCGGCCCAACCGTCAGCGACCCGGCGCCGGCGTGCGGCGCCTCGGTCACCGACGCGTCATCGAGCACCTTGGACAGATCGTCGAAGTAGTTCACATTTGCCAAGTTTGGCGCGGTGGCGCGTTGCGTTTTGTAGTCGAAGCTCAGCGTGTAGGTGATCGTGTCACCCGGCTGCACCGTGTGCCCCGACGGTGGATTCGCGGACTTGGTCACGATCAGCGGGACGATGTCGGCCGACGCACCGGTGATCGCCACCATGCTGATGAAGGTTGCGATCAAGGACGCCGCCACTCCGGCAACCGACCACCGCCACCAACGACCCGCCAGTCGGCGGTGGCTCGTCGACGCGTGCACACGCTCACGCAATGCATGCGCTGCTGCGTGTCGCCGCGGGCCTCCGGTCGGTGATCTATGCGCAGGGGTGTTGCGGTGCGGCACGTTGCCTCCCAGATATGACGAGCCTTTTGGATTTCCGCCGCCTGGTACGACCGCTGGGGCCGACCGGAGTACGGCATTTCGATTCGTGAACCGCTGACTGGAAGCCACAGAAATGACCTCTAGCGCACGGTTGACGACGTCAGTCGGTTGACGATGTTAACCGAGCCTAACGGTGAGTTCGCGATCCGGCAAGCCGGCTCGCCCAATGGGGCACTCACCCACTGCGCGCCTCGTGATCAGGACGCCGCCAAACCTTCCGGTACGTCAGCAACCCGGCGTTCGGCTACTACGTTCAGATGCGTGTTTCCGGACGTGGAGAAGGCCAGGCGCCCTCGCAACGTGCCGACGGCAGGAAAGGCGCGAGCGGCTAGCCGAACACCGTCAGCCACACCGCGATGTAGTGGCACGCGGCGGCGATCAACGTCAGTGCGTGGAAAACCTCGTGGAACGCGAACGTCGCTGGATAGGGATTGGGCCGCTTGAGCGCGTAGACGAGAGCGCCGACGGTGTAGACGGCGCCGCCGGCCACGATGAGAACGAACGTCGCCACGCCGGTGTTGTGCAGTAGTTGCGGCATCACGAAGATCGCCACCCAGCCCAGCGCGATGTAGCAAGGCGCCGACAGCCATCTCGGCGACGTCGACCAGCCGAGTTGCAGCAACACGCCGCCCAGCGCGCCGCTCCAGACGACGCAGAGAACTACCAGCGCCGTCCGACGCGGCAGCGCGAGTGCGGCGATCGGCGTGTACGTTCCAGCGATCAGCACGAAGATCATCGAGTGATCAAGACGCTTCATGAGCCGACCGGCTCGCAGACTCCAGCTCAGCCGGTGATAGAGCGCGGACGTGCCGAAGAGCAACGTGACACTGGCGCCGTAGACCGCCGTGCTCGCGGCTGCCTCGCCACCGCGCAGGGCGGCAGCGACCGCGACCAGCGCCGCCCCACCGGCGATCGAGACAACTGCCGCGTAGGCGTGCAGCCAGCCCCGCAGTCGCGGCTTCAGTTCCCCGAGCACACTGCCCAGCAGGTCATCCGCCGTCGGGATTCCCGCTGCAGCGCTCATCGCGCGAGCCTAGTTGCTAATCCAGCGCGGACTCGGCGGACGGCTTCGGACCGAGCAGGTCGTCGATGACCTCGGTGAGCCGGTCGGTCTCGACAAGCTCACGATGAATCCGAGCGGCGTCGCGGTCTTGACCGCGCCGCGCCTCGACATCCTCCGCACGGATCACGTCGGCCAGCTCGTTCGCCTGCCGGTCACTGGCCATTTGCAGAGCGTACGCCGCGGCCACGCAAAAGGGGCCCGGCCTGCTACGGTCGGTATAGCTCACCAGCAGCTCCATTGTCAGCCCTGTTCTCTTGTTGGGTGCGGTCGGCACGATGACAGGCGGCGAACGCCACGACACGCACGTGATCCGGCTTGGCGAAGGCGTCACCCAGGCCGTATGCGACTGCGGCTGGCGAAGCAAACGCTTCGGTGAGGACAAGCGTCTCGGCACCATGGATGCGCTCCAGGCCGCCCAGGAGGCGGCCGATCTGCACCAGTGGGACCGTTCGATCGCCGACCAGTGAGTGGCTCTGGCGCAGGAGCAAGAAACGCCTAACCTGTGCGCGAGCGGCGTACAGTTCCTGTCAGGGCCGGGCTCCTCTCGTTGGCACCGCGTCAACTGGCTCGCGAGCGGAACGAGGCTCCGTTGTGGACATCGATGAGCAAGTCAATGACCGTCGTCGTCCGGGTCGCCTTGTGAGCGCGTTACGTGGGCCGCGATTGGTTATAGCTGAGCGCCCGACTCGCCGTGATCACCTGCACGGTGCCTGGTGGCCCTACAGCACCGAGATCGACGTGGAACTCCCACCACTGCTCGCGGCAGTCGCCGCGAGACTCGGAACCGTGTTCGGCGTGATGCTCAATCGCGACGAGTGGGCCACTACACCGTTGGACGCGACACCGGGCCGCGCAGGCAAACCCAAGATCAGCTGGTACGGCTTGTCCGAGAGCAACCTCGTGGTTCTGCAGTGCAGCGATTACCGCCGCTTCGCGCTCCTGCTGCTGTCTCCGGGCACTCCCGAGGAGATCGCGCTGACCGCCACACTGATGGCCTCTGCACCCGGAAACGGGCTCACCACGGACGAAACGCTAACTAGGGCGCGCGAGCAGGCAAACGCAGCGAGAAGGCGCTAACGCCATCGGTCACCCGTGGACCGCAAGCAGACGGCGCTGGCCAGCAGCCGCGGGAGCGTAAGGCATCTCGTAGTGGGCGAACAGGTCCGACTCGGCCTCGGCCGGCAGCGGACGACCGGCCTGCACCGACGGGGCCCGGCGCACCAGTTGAGCGCCGCATCGCAGCGTGATTGAGCTGCCACTGACGAGTGCGCCTCGGAGCGGGACGAAAACCGAGCGGCGCCGGCCACGACGAATCATCGTGACGGCTGCGAACGTGAGCGCGTGACTGTCCGCGTCGGCGTAAAGCGCGGTGAGCGGCCCGAGCCGTTTGCTCTCGCCGTCGAGCACGGTGTGCCCGATGAGATCGGTCGTGAACTCAGGTTCGGGCACGGTGACTCCCTTTTACAGCCTCAGCTTTGCAGCAGATGGCTGGTGCCTGGCGCCGACCAAGAGCCCCCTGGACCCCGATCGGCGCCAGCAGTGTCCGCTCAGATGCCGCGGACGTTTTGAGCCTGCGGACCCTTGTCGCCGGGCACGATGTCGAACTCGACGCGCTGGTTATCCTCGAGGCTTTTGTAGCCGCCGCTTGTGATGGCGGAGTAGTGGACGAACACGTCCTTGGTGCCGTCGTCCGGAGCGATGAAGCCGAAGCCCTTCTCGCCGTTGAACCACTTCACAGTGCCCTGTGCCATATTGCCGGTCCTTCCTGGAGCCGTTGACGACGCGCACTGTGCGCGTGCGTCGTGGTTTTGCGAGGGGCGGCTCACGGATAGGCACCCGGGGGCTACGACAGACGCAACTTCAACAATCCTGCGTCGCGACTCGTGCCGATGGAGGAACTGCTGACAACCGATCCCAGCCTATCAGGGATCCGGCGTCGGTCCCTTGGCCGAACGCCCTGCGCTGGTTACCTGTCAGCCTTGATTACGTCTCTGGCTCCGCCGGCGGCTCGGTCGAGCTCGGCGTCGAGTTCGGCGTTGAGCATAAGCATTCGTCATCGAGGCTCCTGGCGATCAGCCTGGCTCAGATCGGAGGCAGTTGCGGTCGCCGCGCCCACGTAGTGGTCGTGAATCTCGGTGGTCAGCTGGTGGATCTGGCGGGTTATCTCTGTGTTGTCGTTCAGTTCCTGCTCGCCCACGTTGAAGTCGTGGTTCGCCTTGGCCTGGCTGAATGCGGCTTGCCGGTTCTGGCCGATCATGACGAACGTGGACAGGAAGATCGCCTCGAGCGACACGCAGAGCGTGAGTGTCGGCCACGGACTCTTCTCCAGCCAGATCATCCAGGAGGCGAAGAGGAGGGCGTGCAAGTAGACGAACTGCATCGAGCCGGCGAAGGCAGTGATCGCGTCGGCGACGCGAAGCTGCATGTCCTCGTGCCGTCGGCGGATCTCCGAAATGACGACCGGGTGGGGTTTCGGCGGCGCGGTGGCGGTGTTCGCGGTCAAGGGGACCCCTTCCGATCCAGCGACCTTCGGTTGCTCAGTCCAGAGGGCCTAATGTCAACGCCGAGCGATGGCTCACCGGTCGCCTCCACCGGTTTCGCCACCCCTTGGATGGGCGACCACGGACCGAACGTAACCGGGCCCGAGGCCGGGCAGCAACGGTCAGCTGCGCGCCAATTCCTCCTCGGCTTCGTCCGCCCAGCACATTGCGCCGATGCGGCGGAGGGCGTCGTGGGCAGATTTCAGCACCGCGGCTTCGGCCGGGAACATCACACCGCCAAATCCCTCCGCATCGCATCTTCGTCGACCGGAGCTTCGCTGTCGTGGGCGCCGACTAGTGGGCGCTGACTAGGGCCGGCTACGCAAAACGGGCGTAACCTGGAACCGGCCGCAGCACAGGGGGAGGCTCCCGTGCCATTGGATCCGGAGCGGACCGCCGTCGTCCTCGTCGAGTACCAGAACGACTTCGCCTCCGAGGGTGGCGCCCTCCACGAGACGGTTCGTGAAGTCATGCAGCGGACCGGCATGCTCGAGAACACCGGCCGGCTCGCAGCAGCCGGGCGGGCCGCCGGCGCGACGATCATCCACGCGCCGATCTCCTACGTTCCGGGCTATCGAGAGCTCGCGCTGCATCCGTACGGCATCCTCAAAGCGGTCGTCGACGCGAACGCCTTCGTCAACGGCGAGTGGGGCGCCCAGATCGTGGACGAACTGGCGCCGCGGCCCGGCGATGTCGTGCTGGAGGGTAAGCGGGGGCTGGACGCGTTCGCGACCACCAACCTCGACTTCATCCTGCGCGGGCGCGGGATCACAACGCTTGCACTCGGCGGTTTCCTCACGAACTGCTGCGTCGAGTCGACGATGCGCACCGCGTACGAGAAGGGCTACTACGTCCTGACACTGTCGGACTGCCTGGCCGCTACCTCGAGCGAGGAGCACGACAACGCGCTCAGGTTCGATTACCCGATGTTCTCGGAGGTCACGAGGGCCGACGACTTCATCGGCCAGCTCGAGGGCGCGTCGACGGCGACGCGGCACCCGGCACACTCCGGAGTCTCTTGACGTGAGTGCTTGGCCGCGTTCGTGAAATCCGGCGCCGGGCGGGGATGAGCGGGTTCTTCGCAACTCCGGATAACTGCAATGTGCCGACGGCTACGAGCTGCCAGGCTGGGAGGGATGATCAGGTGTGTCCTCGTCGATGACAACGCGTCGTTCCTGCTGGTGGCGACGAGCGTGCTCCAGCGCGACGGTCTTGCCGTTGTCGGCACTGCCGCAACGATCAAGGACGCACTGGAGCAGGTGGCGGAGTCGCAGCCGGACGTTGTGCTCATCGACATCATGCTCGGCGCGGAGAGCGGGTTCGAGCTTGCCCGCCGGATTGCCGAGACCGGCACGGCGGCGAGCCTCATCCTGATCTCGACCCACGCCGAGGCCGACTTCGCCGACCTCATCGCCGCGACGCCTGCGGCCGGGTTCGTATCCAAGTCCGAACTGTCCGCCGGCGCGATCCGCCGGCTGCTGCGGTAGTCATCGGGACTCGAGGAAGGTCAGCACGGCGAGAACGCGGCGGTGATCGTCCCCAGTCTCCGGCAGGTCCAGTTTCCCGAGGATGCTCCGTACGTGCTTCTCCACCGTGCCCTCGGTCACCCAGATCTGGTGCGCGATCCCCGCGTTCGAGCGCCCCTCCGCCATCAGGGCGAGCACCTCGCGCTCGCGCGGGCTCAGCACGTCGAGTGGATCCGTGACGCGCCGTGCAGCAACCAACTCCTGCACCAATGCCGGGTCGACCACCGAGCCGCCGTGCACGATGCGGTCGACCGTCTCGAGGAACTCGTGCATGTTGGGTATGCGGCTCTTCAGGAGATATCCCGTGCGCTCGCCTTTTGCGAGCAGATCCATTGCGTGCTCCACCTCGACGTGGGCGGACAGGACGAGGATCGCAGTCTCCGGCACCTCCTCCCGGATGATGCGTGCCGCATCGAGCCCCTCGGTGGCCTGGGTCGGTGGCATGCGGATGTCGGTGATGACGAGGTCCGGCTTGTGCGCGCGGACGAGCGCAAGCAGCTCGGGCGCGGTACCGCACTGGCCGACCACCGCATAGCCTGACCGGTCGAGCAGGCTTGCCAGACCCTCGCGCAGGAGCACATCGTCCTCGGCGAGAACGATCCGGACGCCACCGGCGGAGCTGTCCATTCACGGATTATCGCGAATTCGGCCATTGCCGCGAATTCCTGCTAACCGGCATACAGGTTGGGCGGCCGCCGGGCAGACGTGGCCGCCCGCGCGAGCGATCGTTGTGGGTAGCAACACAACGCGAGGAGCCCCCAATGCGCTTGCAAATCCCAGCCCGCGAGCTGACTCGCGGCGACGTGCTGCGCATCCACGACTGGCGGCTGCACGTCCTGGCGGTCGAACACGAGCTAGGCACCGCCGTGCTGACCTCGGAGTTCGACTTCCTACTCCACTTCTGCCGGCACGACGCCGTCGACGTCGAGCGCGAGCCCGACCAACCGTCGGCCGCGGCGTGATCTCGACTCGATGCCATAAGCGCGTGTTCCGGTCTCCGCTGACGGGCAAACGAAGCGGCTGACTGACCACTCGCCGTGATTCAGATGTGCTGGCTGTGTTGTTGCAGATCTCGCAACGCCGGCCGCTGATCACGCGATTGGCGCCGGTGCGCCAGCTCGGCTACGGCCATGAGCAGCGCGAGCGTCATGAAGCCGACGGCAGCGAACACCGTGTCGGACACAGCAGCCGAGTAGTTGTGACCGCCGTGGGTGAGGACGTGATAGAAGATCGTGCTCAGCGTGGCAGTGCCGATCGCGGCGCCGATGCGCTGCGCGGTCTGCACCGCGCCACCCGCCACGCCCGCCATCGCCACCGGCACGTTCTCGAGGGTCAGGGTGAGGTTGGGCGAGGTGACCATGCCGCCGCCGACCCCGGCCAGGAACAGCGGTACGAGGATCGACCACGTGGCAGCGTCGCCCTTGACCTGGCGCAGGATGACGGCCACGGCGACCAGGCCGGCGATCGTCGCGATCAAGCCGCAGACCGTGAGCCAGCGTCCGAACCGCGGCACCAACCGACCTGCGATCAGCGCGGAACCAGCGACGCCGAGCGCGAACGGCGTGACGCTCAGGCCGGAGCGTAAGGCCGAATAGCCGAGCCCGTCCTGGAAGAACAGCGCAAGCACCAGCCAGATGCCGGTGAACCCGACGAAGTAGGCCAGGCCGATGGACGCGCCCGAGAGGTAACCGGGCGTGCGCGCAAGCCGGGGATCGAGCAGCGGCTCCTTTCCGCGCTGCACGGTCCGCCGTTCCCACCACGCGAAAGCGGCGAAGCACAGCACGGAGAGCAGCCACAGCCACCACAACCGGCTGACGCCGCCGTTGTCGGCCTCGACGAGCGGCACGAGCAAGGTGAGGACGCCGCCGCCGAGTAGCACCGAGCCGGGGAGGTCGAGGTGTATGTCGCGGCGTCCCCGACTGCGGCGAGCGGGCACCAGCCGCGCCGCGAGCACGAGCGCGATCAAGCCGATCGGCACGTTGACGTAGAACACCCACCGCCATGCGTCCGCGCCGTGCACGACCGCGAGGATCACGCCGCCGATCACCGGGCCGGCTGCTGTGGCCAGCCCTACCGTGGCGCCGAGCATGCCGAAGGCGCGGCCCCGCTCCGCACCCTGGAACAGCTCCTGGATGAGTCCGCTGTTCTGCGGGATGAGCATCCCGCCCGCGACGCCCTGCAGCAGCCGTGCCGCGATCAGCAGCTCGGGAGTGGGCGCAGCTCCGGTCAAGGCGCTGGTGACGACGAACGAGCCGAGGGCGATCATGAACATCAGCCGTCGTCCGAGCGCATCACCGAGGCGTCCGGCAGGCACCAACGTCAAGCCGAGCGTGAGTGCGTAGCCGGAAATCACCCACTGCGCTGTGGTCGCGGGCATCGCAAGACCGCGCTCGATGGACGGCAACGCGACGTTCACGATGCTGACGTCGAGCAACACGATGAACGCGGCGAGTTGCGTGACCGCCAGCGCCCGCCAGCGCCGCGGATCCGCGCCGTCGGCCGCGGCGGGAGCGCCAGACGGCACGGTCTGTGCTTGCGTGGGCGGCACTTACTCCACGGCCTGCTCGCTGATCTTGCCGAGCACCTCACGCAGGCCGGCGATGTCCTGCCCTCCGTAGCCGAGTTCCTCGGCCCGGCTGAGGACCGCACCCGCCACGGCGGCAGACGGCAACGCGACCGCTGCCCGGTGCGCCTCGGCGAGTGCCAGCCGGATGTCCTTGTGCATGAGCTGGATCGTGAACCAGGCGTCGTCCGGCAGATCCAGCAAGAGCGGGATGCGCGTCTTCAGCATCGGTGAGCCGATCGGGCTGTTGCCCATCACGTCCGCGGCCAGCCTCGGGTCCAGGCCACCGCTCTGGGCCAGGAGCAAGCCCTCGCTGAACGCGAGCACCTGGACCGCGAGGCTGATGTTGATCGCGAGCTTGAGCAGCACGCCGGCGCCGTTGTCGCCGACCCGAGTCACCGTGCGGCCGAGTTGTGCCAGCAGCGGTTCAACCTGATCGAACGTCGCCTCCTCGCCACCGACCATGATCGCGAGCGACCCGGCTTGCACCTGCGGGACGCTGCCGGAAACCGGCGCGTCGAGCATGTGGGAACCGATCGAGCGCACCTGATCTGCGAGCGAGACGCTCGCGGTCTGACTCACGCTGCTCATGTCGACGTACACGGTGCTGGGCGAGAGCCCGGCGAGGATGCCGTCCGGCCCACCGGCGACCGCGTTGAGCGCCACGTCGTCCGTCACCATGCTGATGACGACCTCGACGGCGCCGGCAACCTCACGAGGGGTGTCGTGCCATGTCAGGCCGCGGGCGATCAAAGCCTTCGCCCGATCGCCGCGCGTGCGGTTCGTCCCGTGCACCTCGTGGCCGGCGGCAATGAGACGGCCGGCGATCTCGCCGCCCATCGAGCCCAGGCCGACAACCCCAACAACGGTCATGACTCCACGATCCCCTCAGCCGGGCACGCTCCGCATCGCCGTCAGTGGCGATTG
>DATFTS010000379.1:0-2264 GCA_035261645.1 Jatrophihabitans sp.
CGCGCCCACGCCGAGCGGTTTCGAAGTAACCACCCACGGCGGGCGGCGTAGCACCGGCATCGATGCCCTCGATTGGGTGCGTCGGGCAGTCGATCTTGGGGCGGGGGAGATCCTGCTCAACTCGATGGACGCCGACGGCACCAAGGCGGGCTTCGACCTGGAGCTGATCCGGCTGGTGCGCGCGGTCGTCGAGGTTCCGGTGATCGCCAGTGGCGGCGCGGGCGCCGTCGAACACTTCGCGCCCGCGGTCGATGCCGGCGCCGATGCCGTGCTCGCGGCGAGCGTCTTCCACTTCGGTGAGGTGACGATCGGCGAGGTGAAATCGAGCCTGCGCTCCGCCGGCGTCGCGGTGCGCTAGCGGGAGGTCGTCGTCGCGGTGCGCTAGCGGGAGGTCAGAGCCCGATCCGCGCGCCGAGCAGCCGCGCCACCTGCTGTTCGTCGCCGTCGTACTCCACCCGCGCCACGGCCTGCCGGCCGAACGCGAACAGCGCCAGCTCCACCGGGTCGCCGCTCACCCGCACCTGCGCGCCGCGCAACCGCGCCCGCAGCGTGCGCACCTCGCCGTGTCCGGGCCAGGCCAGAGCAACTCCCATCGGCACGGCGCGCATCGTCAACAAGGTGAGGCCGGGTAGGCGCTTCCACACGACGCGCTGCAGGTCGGCCGGTAGCAGGCGGGGCTCCCATTCACTGCCGGCGCGGCGCACGTCCTCGTGGTGCACCAGGTACTCCAACAGGTTGGCCCGTTCGCGCACGACCGGCAGCGACCAGACCAGCGCGGTCGGCACCGGCCACCGCGCGTCCGCCGCGGACGGTCCGGCCTCCACCGCGTCGACCAGGTCTTGGTACGGCTCGCGGGCGACCAGGTCGTCGATCTCGCGCTGCGCCAACTGATGCAGCCGGCGGCTCGGCAGCCGGCCCAGCAGTTCGGTCACGGAACGCTCGCGCAGCACCAGGTGGGCGGTCAGCTGGGCGACCGTCCAGTCTCCGCACAAAGTGCGGCCGTCGGGCCTGGCGGAGCGTAAGGTTTCGGCCAGGGCATGCCGTTCATCGACGGCATAGTGCGCCATGCCAGGAGCGTAAGCGATGTTGGGAATCCGCCGGAGCGCGCGTGACGACGACGAGGTCCGCGAAATGCCGGGCACCGTCATCGGTGCGGTGGCCGCCGGCACTGCGCCGCTGCCCTTCCTCGCCGTCTACGCGGTGATCTTCATCGTGCACGGCGGCATCCACCCGATCGCCCCACCGGACATCACCCAGACGGCGCACGGCGAGTTGGTGGCCGGTTTCATCGCGGCCGGGTTGTTCGTCGTGGCGTTGATCGCCTTGCTCTGGATGGTCAGCGGGAGCCGGCGCTGGCCGTTCGTGCTGGTGCAACTGGGCATCCTTGCCACCGCCATCGACTTCTACGTCGACGTCACGAAGGGTGGCCGGTTCATCTCGTTCATCGCGGCGCTGGCGGCGGCGGTCGCGCTGGCGTGTGCGCTCGCCCCACCGTCGTGGGCCTACGTGGGGCAGCGCATCCCGCGGTTGGCAAGATCTGGCTGAGTCCGCCTAGGCTGCTCACAGCTCACACCCAAGGCTCACCTAGCCATTTTGCTCAGTATGGACACAGCGCAGTCCAAGACGAGCCCGAGGTGAATGGCGAAATGAGTGCTGTACCGATGACCTCCACCACCACGAAGCGACGCGTCCTCGTCGTTGACGACGAGGACAACGTCACGCACCTCGTCTCCTCAGCGCTGCGTTTCGACGGGTTCGAGACAGTGACCGCCGACAGCGGTACCGCCGCGCTCGCGAAGGTCGCCGAGTACGACCCCGACCTCATCGTCCTCGACGTCATGATGCCCGGACTGGATGGCCTCGGCGTGCTGCAGAACCTGCGCGCCGCGGGCTCGCAGGTGCCGGTGATCTTCCTGACCGCGCGGGACGCGGCCAATGACCGGATCGGCGGGCTGCGGGCGGGCGCCGACGACTACGTGGTGAAGCCATTCAGCATCGAGGAGCTGCTTGCGCGGGTGCACGCCGTCCTGCGCCGCTCGGTGCCCGAATCCGGGCGCGAGGGCGTGCTGAGGGTCGCCGACCTGGAGTTGGACGAGAACAGCCACGAGGTAACGCGGGCCGGCCGCGAGGTGCACCTGACCGCGACCGAGTTCGAGCTGCTGCGCTACCTCATGCGCAACGAGCGCGTGGTGCTGTCGAAGTCGCAGATCCTCGACCGGGTCTGGAAGTACGACTTCCAGGGCCAGTCCAACATCGTCGAGCTC
>DATFTS010000380.1:0-4915 GCA_035261645.1 Jatrophihabitans sp.
GCGGCGATCGTGCTCAGCACCGCGGTTCCGATCGAGCCGCCGACCTGCTGCATCGTGCTGACCAGCGCGGCAGCGACCCCCGAGTCCTGGGGCTGCACGCCGGCGGTGGCGGTGTTCATCGAGGGCGCCATGACCATGCCCATCGCCAGGCCCATGAGGATCAGCGCGGGCAGCACACCACCTACGTAGGACGAGTGCACGTTCAGCCGGGAGAGGTAGGCGAGGCCGAGAAAGCCGAGCACCATGCCCACCGTGATCACGACGCGCGGGCCGAAGCGCGGCAGCGTGACGATGTTCGAGGTGTTTGAGCTGATCATCACGCAGCCGATCATCGGCAGGAACGCCAGGCCGGACATGACCGGGCTGAAGCCTTTGACGATCTGCAGGTAGTACGTGAGGAACAGGAACAGGCCGAACATCGCCAGACCGGCGATGCCGACGGCGGCGAACGCCATGCCGCGGGAGCGATCGGCCACGACGCGCAACGGCAGCAGCGGGTGGTCCACGACGCGCTCGAGAAGAACGAAGGCGATCAAGAACACGCCACCGACGATGAGCGAGGCGATGGTGACGGCCGAGGCCCAGCCGTCGGTCTCGGCCTGCGAGAAGCCGAATACCAAGGCGAACAGGCCGACTGCGGCGAGCACGGTCCCGAAGGCGTCGATGCGCGGACGCACCGGCGGCTTGACCTCGCTCATGTAGATGACCGCGCCGACGAAGGCTGCCGCGGCGAAGAGCACGTTGACGTACATGCACCAGCGCCATTCCAGGTACTGGGTGAGGATGCCGCCGAGGATCAGACCGACCGCACCGCCGCCCACGGCGACGGTGCCGAACACACCGAACGCCTTGCCGCGCTCACGCGGGTCGGAGAACGTGGTGACGAGCGTGCCCAATGCGGCCGGCGCGAGCAGGGCGCCGGCGACACCCTGGATTGCGCGAGCGGCGACGAGGACGTCGAACGACGGTGCGGCACCGCCGAGCGCCGATGCCGCTGCGAAGGCGACCAGCGCTATCAAGAAGATCCGCTTGCGTCCGACGAGGTCGCCGATCCGGCCGCCCAGCAGCAGCAGGCTGCCGAAGGCAAGGGCGTAGGCGGTGACGATCCACTGCCGCTGGCTGTCGCCGAAGCCGAGGTCGGCCTGCGCCGACGGCAGTGCGATGTTCACGACGGTCGCGTCGAGCACGACCATGAGCTGCGCGATCGACACGACGACGAGCACAAGCCAGCGCCGCGACCCGACCCGCGCCTCGGCCGCCTTCCGCTCGGCGATTCCCTTAGTGGTCACAGTCGATCTCTCCTTGCGCAAGATTGGTACGAACGGTGTTCAGCAGCGACACGAGCTGAGCGCGCTCTGCCGGGCTGAGCACTCCGAAGATGTCGTCCATCGTCTTGTTGCGGACGGTCATGGCGGCCTCCAACGCGTCTCGGCCCGAGGCGGTGAGCGCGACGATGCGCGCCCGCCGGTCATGCGGATCCTCGGTCCGGGTTACCAGCCCGTCGCGCTCGAGACCGTCGACGGTCTCGGTGACCGATCGCGGCGCGAAGCCGAGCAGACCGGCCAAAGTGGCCTGGTTCATCGGGCCATGGGAGTCCAGTCGGATCAGCACCTTGGCCCGCCCCAGCGAGAGGCCGACCGAAGCCATTGCCCGGTCGACGATGCGGTGCAGTTGGTGGTGCAGCTCCAAGAACGTCTGACCAGCGTCGACTGACGAGACCGTCCGGGACATGCAGACCACCTTCCATCTCTTGCTGACAAAGTAGACAAGGAGCTACCTCATGATGATAGTCCTCATTGTGAGGTACCTCATCATTATTTTTGGGCGTGGATGCCGGGCGGGGTGCGGTCAGATTTTGCTGAGTTCCCTGGGTGACGGGGAGTCAGACGCCGGCGTTCACCGACCATTCAGGTCGCCCGGGTGAACCATCCGTCGGTATCGGTGTGCGACGCAATGGCAGAGGCGAGTCGTCCGGTCGCTGCTGCCAGCCGCCGGTGTCGGCTGGGTTGAGCACCGCTGACGAGGTCGTTCCAATACAGCGACCAGGTGCCGGCGACCGCGGTGCGGACGAGCGGGGCGGTCAGTAGTCGTCCGCCGACGGAGACGGTGCGTGGGTGCCGGATGATGCCGCGCTGTACGGGCGCGTTGATGCGGTGGTGGGTGGTAATCGTGCGTAGCGATTCGCGGTACGTGGCGGCCGCGCCCGTCGGCCCGCTGGTCAGGATCGCCGTCGCAGCAGCTCGGCCGCTGGCCATTGCCTGCGCGATGCCCTCGCCTTGCAGCGGATTGATCAACCCGGCAGCATCGCCCGCTAGCAGCACAGTGCCCCTGGCTGGGATCGTTCCGATCACGCCCATCTTCAGCCAGCCGCCCAGCCGCTCCGCGCCGCTACGGGCGGCGGCCGGCAGCAGCCCGTGTCGCTGTAGGTGCGCGCAGAACTCATCGAACCGCTGCCCGGCCTGCCGGACAAGGGAACGGTCGGGTCCGACTCCGACGCCGAGCCCGAGGTTGGCTCGCCCGTCGGCGGTCGGAAAAAGCCAGCCGTAGCCGGGAAACAGCCGCCACGGCTGCGGCTCCCAAAGCACGATGTGCGGAAGCTCCACGGGCGTGTTCAGGTAAGCGCGCAGCGCGAAACCCCACAATGCACGCTGGTCATCAACCAGGCCCGCCGCGCTAGCGACCCGGCTGGTCGCCCCGTCCGCTCCCACGACGACGTCCGCATGCAACTCACCGGAGTTGGCCAACTGGACCCCCGTCGGGTGTTGTGGCTCGCCGGTCAAGCCGACGAATAGGTCGCGCACCGGGTACGCGCCGGCCGCGACGGCGGCATCGAACAGCGCACAGTCCAACGTCAGGCGAGAGATTGCGAGCGCGTAGGCGGGGTAGTCGAGGCCCGGCAGGGCGGGGAGCAGGATGCGCCGGCCGGACGGCCCGATGACGATCAGGTCTCCGACCCGCTGAGCCTCCGTGGGCGCGATACCCAGCTCCGTGAGCAGCTTTACGCCGCGCGGGCCGACGAGGTCGCCGCAGGCCTTGTCGCGCGGAAATGTGCGCCGATCCACCAGGGCTACTCGCGCGCCCGCCTGCGCCAGACACAGCGCGGCCATGCTGCCGGCGGGCCCGGCGCCTACGATGACGGCGTCGAAGCGGGGCACGGCTTCACGCCTTCCCACGATTGGGGGGAAAGCCAGATGCGTTCCGTGAAACCACCGCCTAGCGCGGCCAACGACTTCGCACGTGACTTGTTCAGCGGCCTGCCCGACCGGTACGACCTGCTGGCCGAGCTGCTCTCGTTCGGGCAGAACCATCGCTGGCGCGCCGCGATGGTCGACGCGGTGGCAGCGATCGAACCATCGCCGCAACGGGTGCTCGACGTGGCCACCGGGACGGCCGGCGTGGCCCTCATGCTCAGCGAGCGTACGCGCGCGTCGATAACCGGAGTGGATATCACCAAGGCGATGCTGCAACGCGGCCGCGAGCGGATCGGCGAGCGCGGCAAGGCCGATCGGATAAGGGTGCTCGTCGCGCGCGGCGAGCAGTTGCCCTTTCCCGACGACACCTTCGACGCACTCACCTTCACCTACCTCTTGCGTTACGTCGCAGACCCGGCGGCGACAATTCGGGAGTTGACCCGAGTTGTGCGGCCCGGCGGATGCGTGGCGAACCTTGAATTCGCAGTACCAGCGAATCCGGTGTGGCGCGCGGGATGGATCGGCTACACCCGCGCGGTGCTGCCGCTGGCCGGGCTGCTCACCGGCGGCCGGGAGTGGTATCGGGTCGGCCGCTTTCTCGGACCATCGATCAGCAGCTTCTACCAGCAGCATCCGGTCAGTTGGCTGCAGGACGCGTGGCAGGCAGCCGGGCTGCAAGCCGTTGCAACCAAGCCGATGAGCCTCGGCGGCGGCCTGGTCATGTGGGGGCGAAAGGTCAATGTCTGACCGCCTCGGTCCGGGCAGCGCCGCGTTCTACGCACGCGCCGGCGGGAAGTCGGCAGGCTGGTGGACGTTGCTGCACCCGCCTTACACGATCTGGCACCTCAGCTACCCCGTCATGGGCGCCGCCCTGGCGCCGCGGCTGTCCTGGGCGATGCTTGCCGGCACCATCCTCGCGTTCTTCCTCGCTGTCGGACTTGCCGCGCACGCGCTCGACGAACTGCACGGGCGACCGCTCGGTACCACGATCAGCGCCCGGGCATTGCGGATAGTCGCAGCCACGGGCCTGGCCGGTGCGGTCGTTCTCGGCATCTTCGCCGTGCCGTACAGCAGCGTGCTACTCGTGCCCGCTATCGCGCTCGGCGTGCTGCTCGTGCTGGGCTACAACCTGGAGTTGTTCGGCGGACGGCTGCACACCGACATCGGTTTCGCAGCCGCGTGGGGAGGCTTCCCCGTCCTGGTCGGCTTCCTCGCTCAAGCACCGCCGCTGACCCGACCAGTCACGGCAGGTGCGCTTTGTCTGGGCCTGGCCGCAACCGGCCTGTCCTATGCACAACGCCAGCTGAGCAGCCCCGCCCGAACGCTGCGCCGCCGTGTAACCGACGTCCGCGGCTTGATCACCACGTCCGACGGCACCCAGCGCCCCGTCGACCGAGCCACCCTCCTCGCGCCCCTCGAAACCGCGCTCAAGACGCTTTCGATCACGATGCCGATACTCGCCGCCGCACTACTGCTCGCGCACACGAAGACCTAACCGCTGGAGCAGATACGTCCCTGGCCGCGCACGGCGAATCGTTAGCGCAGCGTGACACCCCGTGCTTGCCCGCCGGAAACGCGTCCGACGAAGATGCAGTGTGCTGATCATCCGCCTCGCGCTCCGCGCCCTGGCGTGGCGGGCCGGCGTATCGCTCACCGTCTTCGGCGTCGCACTGATCGGTATCCTTGCCGCGGCCATCGGCCCGATCTACCTGCATGCGGTCGAC
>DATFTS010000381.1:0-5309 GCA_035261645.1 Jatrophihabitans sp.
ATGCCGCACCCGAGCACGAGCCCGAAACCCCTACCGCAGGTGCCGCTGCCGGTGTCCAAGACGCTCGCCGGGCTTGCGACCGTGCAGAACGTCACCAGCAACAGCAGCGTCGTCGTGGGAAACAAGTCGCTGACGTGTGCCGCGCAAACGTCGATGTCGCAGATCAAGCTGCTCGCCGGTCTCATCAGCCTGGACAACGTCACCGTCAGTTCCACCACCGTGAGTAACGGCAGCAAGGCCACGACGAGCGGCTCTGTCCTGGCGGGCAACGTCAAGATCGCAGGTCAGGATCTCGGCCTCACCGACAAGGGGGTGAGCGTCGCTGGTAGCAACACCAAGCTGCCCGCCATCCCCGATACCGTGACGAAGCTGCTCGAGCAGATCGGCATCAGTGTGAGCTATGCACCGGTCACACACTCGGCACAGGGTGCCGGCGGCTCGTTGGCCACGACGGCGCTCGTGATCTCCATTGACACCCAGCCGCTGAAGACGGCGTTGAACGTCGGCGGGATCGTCGGGCCGTTGCAGGACCTCATCCAGAAGATTCCGAAGATCGGCAGCCAGCTCGCGCCGTTGCTCGGCCTGGGACCGAAGATCGTGTTCCGGATCGGTGACGTGTCGAGTTCGGCCACCGCATCGCCGGCCTACACAGGCGGTGGCGTGCCCGGCGGCAGCACTAACGGCGGCGGCAGCAACACCGGCGGCGCCACGGTGCCGGGCAGCGGCAACGTTGGAGGCGGCGGCGGGTTGCCGGCCAGCGGCGGCGGTGGGCTGCCGGCGAGCAACCCGTCGACGCCGACCACCCAACCGTCGACACAGCCGGCCGCGTTCAAGTTCCCGAAGCTGGGGACCATTCCGCGAAGCATGATCCTGGGTGCGCTCGGCCTCGCGCTGGTCGGCGGTTGGCTGTTCCGGGCGCTCGGCGGCTTCATCTTCGGTGGTGCGCGCAACTGCGCATACGGGCTGAGCACCGGCGTGCCGGATCTGAGGAAGGGATAGCCGATGGCGACCATTGCCGTGCCGGGCGTGGCGGCCGACAAGCCTGCGCAGGCCGCGACCACGAGCCGCTTCTCCAGCCGAGAGCAGCGTATGCGCGCCCTGCAGCTCGCGTTGTTCACCGTCGGCGCACTGCTGATGCCGCTCGGCATCTTCGCGATATTCCTCGGCTGGTACGGCGTGGCTCACACGAAGTACCAATACGACCAGCTTCCGTACGTCGTCTCCGGCGGTCTGCTCGGCCTCGCGCTCGTCTTTCTCGGTGGCTTCCTGTACTTCGGGGCGTGGTTGGCGAAGATCGGCAACGAACAGCGGGAGAGTTCGCGTCAGCTGGCCGACGCGATGCTGGTCCTTGCCGATGTGGTGGAGCGCCAGCGCGCCGGCGGCGGTACCGGCCGGTCGACCTCAAGCGGGCCGGTCGCGCGCGACGAACTCGTCCTCGCCGGCGCCGGATCGACCGTGCACCGGCACGACTGCCCGCTCATCGCGCATCGGGACGACCTGCACCCGGTGCAGGGCAGCGAGACCGGGCTCGGCACCTGCCGGGTCTGCCGTCCCGACTACATCTGAACCGACCTGTCCGAGCTGACCTGTCAGAACCGACCTCTCTGAACTGATCTATCAGGACCGAGCTGACGCCGGCGCACGCCTGCGCGGCGCCCGACCACGAAACGAGTGACACATGGGTTCTCTCGACGGCAAGGTGGCGATCATCACCGGCGCGGCGCGCGGCCAGGGTGCCGCAGCTGCCCGGCGCTTCGCCGAGGAGGGCGCTCGGGTCGTGATCGGCGACGTGCTCGACGACGTCGGCAAGGAACTCGCCGAGACGATCGGTGCGGCGGCGATCTACCGGCACCTCGACGTGTCGTCCGAGGACGACTGGCGAACTGTCGTGGACGAGACGGTGGAGAGTCTCGGCGGCGTGGACGTGCTCGTGAACAACGCCGGCATCCTGCGCTTCGCGGCGCTGGCCGACATGCCGCTGGCCGACTACCTGCGGATCGTGAACATCAACCAGGTAGGGACGTTCCTGGGGATGCGTGCCGTCGCCAAACCGATGATTGCGGCCGGCCGCGGCTCGATCGTGAACATCTCCTCGATCGAGGGCCTCGCCGGCATGCCCTACCTGACGGCCTACACGGCGACGAAGTTCGCGATCCGCGGCATGACGAAGGTGGCGTCGCTCGAACTCGGCCCGCACGGGATCCGGGTCAACTCGGTGCACCCGGGGATGATCGAGACGGACATGGTGAAGGACGCCGCCGGCGGCCACGAGGTCGATCTCTCGCCCGCTGCCAAACGCATCGCCCTTCGGCGCATGGGGCAGCCGGAAGACGTGGCCGAGGTGGTGCTGTTCCTCGCGAGCGACCGCAGCAGCTACGTGACCGGTGCCGAGATCTCCGCGGACGGGGGCGTCACCGCGACGCACGCGTTCTACATGATGGGCTAGGGCAGTAGCCGGCATCGGCCCGACAGTCGCCGCGCGCAGTTTCTCTAGTCAGGAAGCTGCGGGCGCCCGTCCGCGCCGATCGGCCAGAACGGGTTGTACGCGACCTCCCAGTAATGGGAGTCAGGGTCGGCAAAATAGCCCTGATAGCCGCCCCACTCGGTGGCGCCGGCCGGCTTGGTGATGCGCCCGCCGGCCTGCGCGGCGGCCTCGAGCGCTGCGTCGACGGCCGCCTCGGACTCGACGTTGATGGCCAGGCTGACGCCGCGGAAGGCCCCGGGCTCAGGCGTGGTAGCGGCGCCGGCGTCAGCCTGGAGGTCCTCCACGCCCCATACCGCGAGCAAACCGCCCGCAGTATGGAAGAAGCTGACCTCGCCGTCGACGGATGCGCTGGAGAGCCGAAATCCGAGCGTTTGGTAGAAGGCGGTGGCGGCCCGCACGTCGCGCACGCCGAGCGTGACGAGGCTGATGGCGGCCGGCACGCTCATGCGCCGACACTAGCCGTGACGACCGACATTGCGCGGCGACGAGAGAACGTCACGTTCGCGAGCTAGGGTGGATCGTCGGAACAGGGAAGGGGGCCGTGATGCCTACCCACGACAGCGGCCAGAGCCGGCCACAGCGTCAGCACGAGGACGAAGTCGAGGTCGAAGAGACCGTCGAGGCGAATAGTGACGTTGCCGAACGGCACGAGAAGCTGACCGAGGACGTCGACGCAATCCTTGACGAGATCGACGACGTGCTCGAGTCCAACGCCGAGGACTTCGTCCGCGCGTTCGTCCAAAAGGGCGGCGAGTAGGGGACCTTCCGCGAACCGCGTCGCTCGAAAGGCCGCCCGCGCAGGAAGATCACCCCGCAGCCCCTGTGATGCCACGGGCGGCTCGGCGTCGGTAGGGTCGCTATCAGTCGACCATCCGAACGAGGAGCCGCCTTGAGCATCGACCGTTCCCGGGATTTTCCAGGGATCCTTCGGCACGCGACGCTGCCCGGCTCATCGTCGTTCACCGAGTTCGTGTCGGCCGCCGCGCCGGACCTGCTCCCCGCGCGGCTCGGCGATCTCTCGGTCGTTCCGCACGGCACCACGATCGTCGCTGCCACATTCGCCGACGGCGTGGTCATGGCCGGCGACCGTCGCGCTACCGCCGGCAACCTCATCGCCCAGCGCGACATCGAGAAGGTGTTCGCCACCGACGACTACTCGCTGGTCGGCATCGCCGGCGCCGCCGGGCTGGCGGTCGAGATCGTCCGGCTGTACCAGGTGGAGCTCGAGCACTACGAGAAGATCGAAGGCGCCCGGTTGACGCTGGACGGCAAAGCGAACCGGCTGGCGACGATGATCCGCGGCAACCTCGGCGAGGCGCTGCAGGGCCTGGCGGTGCTGCCGCTGTTCGCCGGCTTCGATCTCGACGCCTCGGACGCCGCAAGCGCGGGCCGTATCTTCAGCTTCGACGTCACCGGCGGCCGCTACCCGGAGCAGTATCACTACGGCGTCGGCTCCGGGTCGCTTTTCGCCCGCGGTGCGCTCAAGAAGTTGTGGCGCCCAGGTATGAGCCATGCCGAGATCGTGCGCACCGTCGTCGAGTCGCTCTACGACGCCGCGGACGACGACGCTGCCACCGGCGGCCCGGACGTCACCCGGCGCATCTACCCGGTGGTGATGACCGCGACCGCGGCCGGCACCGAGCGCGTGCCCGACGAAGAGCTGGAGATAGTCGTGCGGGCCATCCTGGCCGATCGCGAAGCCCGGCCGGGCTCCTGACCTCGAGGGGAACACCGCAATGAGCATGCCGTTCTACGTGTCGGCCGAGCAGTTGATGCGCGACCGCTCGGAGTACGCGCGTAAGGGCATCGCCCGCGGACGTGGCGTCATCGTGCTCACCTATGTCGACGGCGTGTTGTTCGTCGCCGAGAACGCGAGTCCGACGCTGCACAAGGTGAGCGAGATCTACGACCGCATCGGCTTCGCCGGGGTGGGGAAGTACAACGAGTACGAGAACCTGCGGGTGGCCGGGATCCGGCTCGCCGATCTGCGCGGCTACTCCTACGACCGCCGTGACGTCACAGCCCGCGCGCTGGCCAACGCGTACGCGCAGACGCTCGGGACGATCTTCACCGAGCAGCAGAAGCCGTACGAGGTGGAGATCTGTGTCGCCGAGGTCGGCGTCACCTCCGCCGAGGACCAGATGTACCGGCTCACCTACGACGGCACCATCGTCGACGAGCCGGAGTTCCTGGCCATGGGCGGCCAGTCGGACCTGTTGACCAACGAGGTGCGCGGGGCGTTCTCACCCGGGTTGGCGCTGCGCGACGCGCTCGGGGTGGCGGTGCGAGCGCTGGGGTCGGTCGGCGCTCCGGACGGCGGCCGGCGCGCGTTGCCGGCCAGCCAGCTGGAGGTTGCGGTCCTCGACCGTACCCGCGGCAAGCGCAAGTTCCGCCGGATTGCCGGGCTTGCGTTGTCGGAACTGCTGCCCGCCGAAACCACGGCAGCGGCCGGCGACACGGCGTCGTCCGGAGACTCAGGGATGTCGGGAGACACTGGGGCGTCCGGAAAAACTGAGTCGTCCGGAAAAACTGAGTCGTCCGGAGACACTGAGTCGTCCGGAAACACGGGGGCGCCCGGTGACTCCGGGATGTCCGGCAACGGCGCGCCACCCTCCGCTTAGCCGGCTCCTCAGGCCGACGACGCGGTGACGACCTTGCCGTTCGCCACCTTGACCGGGATCTGCGGCAGCGGCGATGCCGCCGGGCCCTGCAACACCGCGCCGGTCATCGCGTTGAACTGCGAGCCGTGGCACGGGCAGACAAGCCGCTGACCGGTGGGGTTCACCACGCAGCCCTGGTGCGTGCAGATCGCACTGTGGCACAC
>DATFTS010000382.1:0-4590 GCA_035261645.1 Jatrophihabitans sp.
GAGCAACAAGATCGCGGCCTTTGGGTGGCAGCGACGGTGACGCCCTCGTGACGCCGGCGCGCAGCGCGGATCTTGTTGCGTGACACGCGTCAGGAAGCGTTACGAGCAACAAGATCACGGCATCGGGTGGCAGGGACGGCGACGGCGTCGTGCCGCCGGCGCGCAGTGCGGATCTTGTTGCGTGACGCGCGTCAGGAAGCGTGACGAGCAACAAGATCCGCGGAATCGGGTGGCCGGGATGGTGACGCCGTCGTGACGCCGGCGCGCAGCGCGGATCTTGTTGCGTGACGCGCGTCAGGAAGCGTGACCAGCAACAAGATCGCGGCATCGGGCGGCCGACGCCGTCGTGACGCCGAAGTCCGCGTCGGGTCTATAGTCTATATCCGACGAAGGAGGACGGGTTGCGAGTCGGGCTTATCGGCGTCGGCAAGATGGGCGCTCCTATCGGGCGACGCCTGATCCACGCGGGTCACGATGTCAGCGTGTTCAACCGGTCGCGGCAGCCGATGCTCGACCTCGTCGAGCACGGTGCGCGGGCAGCCGAATCAGCCGCTGACGTGGCCGGCACCGCCGAGGTGGTGCTCACCTCTTTACCGACCGTCGCGGCCGTCGAGACCGTCTACGACGAACTGATCGGCGCTGCTCGACCCGGCCAGCTGTTCATCGACCACTCGACGACTGCACTGCAGACGACCCGGTCAACTGCCCAGCGGCTCGCCGACGCGGGGGCGGCCTTCCTTGACGCACCCGTCTCGGGCGGCCCGGCCGGAGCCGAAGGGGGCACGCTGACCATCATGGTCGGCGGAGAACAAGAGGTGTTCGATCGCGCGGCGCCGGTGTTCGCGTCTTACGGAAAGAACATCAGGCTGTGCGGCCGCACGGGATCCGGCCAGATCGTCAAGCTCGTCAACCAGCTGCTGGTCGCCGTGCACACCGCCGCGAGCGCGGATGCCGCGCTGCTGGCCGTGCGTCTCGGCGTCGACCTGGAGACTGTGAAGGACGTGGTCGGCACGTCGTTCGGTGGCTCGACGATGTTGCTGCGCAACCTTCCGCGCTTCGCCCAGCAGGACTATTCGCCGGCGACGCCGGTGGAGCTGATCGCCAAGGACCTGCGCATTATTCAGTCCGAGGCCGAGCAGGCAGGAATCGTCCTGACGCTCGCGGACTCGGTTGAGCCGATCTATGCCGAAGCGGTCTCGTTGGGCCGGGCGAAGGACGACATGTCTGTGCTGTATCGGCAGGCCGAGCAACGATCACGAGACGCCTGACAGCACGGCGCCGTCGGACTCGGAGCACAGCGCGCGTGCCGCGTCCGTCAGGCTGCTCGCGACCACGTCGTAGTCCCCGGTCGGTTCGAGGTCGCTGCGTTGACCCGGTCCGTACTCGATCGGCCGGCGCACGAACGCGGTCCGGAAGCCGAGCGCTTGCGCCGCGTGCAGATCGTCGTTGTGGGCCGCACACAACATGATCGACTCCGGCGCGATGTCAAGCAGTTGTGCGGCCCGGAGATAGGCCGTTGGGTTTGGCTTGTACACGCGGAGCACGTCCGAACCGATGACCGCGTCCCATGGCAGCCCTGCATGGCGGCTGAGATGTGTCAGTAGCGAGACGGTGCCGTTCGACAGGGTTCCTACCATGAACTGCCGCTTCAGCAGATGCAGACCCGCGACGCAGTCGGCCCAAGGATCAAGACGCTGCCAACTCTGATTCAGCCAGGTCAGCTCGGCCGGTGGGATCCGTCGCGTATCGATCGCGTTCTCGTCGAGCAGTTCGACGAGGTTCTCCAGATGCAGTTGGTCCAGGGGCGTGTACTCGCGCTGACCGGAGTTGACGACGTCGATCGAGGGTCGGTACTTCGCTCGCCACTGCGTGGCGAAGCTGTCGGCGTCCAACGTTATGCCGCGCCGGTCCGCGAAGCTGCGCAACGCTCTGGCCACTCCGCTTCGCCAGTCGACGAGGGTGCCGAAGACGTCGAACAGGACCGCTTGGATGTCGCGCTGCCTCATGTGCCGTTCCGCCGAAGGTTGGTCCGATAGGTGTAGTGCTCCGGAAGGAAGAAGCTCTTCGAAAGCTCGAGCGGCGCGCCCTCCAGATCGAGATAGAGCCGATCGATCCGCAGCACGGGGTGCTGCAAGGGGCAACCGAGCACTGCAGTGGTCGCCGCGTCGGCGCGGGCCACCGTGATGCTCTGTTCGGCTTCTGCGACCGAGGAGTCGATGATGTCCTCGATCCGGCGGATCACCGTGATCGCCGTGTGCGATCCGGTGCTGGTCAGCTCGGTCGCTGACATCAGCTTCTTGCCGAGGTCGAGTGGCAGGTAGACATAGGACATACCGAGCGGCGTGTCCTCGTGACTGCGCAGGAACGTGATGCTGTACACGGTGTCGCTCGGCAGCCGCAGCCCTCTTGCGGCGCTGATGTCCGCTATCCGGCGCAGTGGTTCGATCACCATGAACCGGGTGTCACCGGTGTGACCCATCAGGTCCTCGATGGAGCCGAATTGACGAAGGTACGGGCCGGCTTTGGGCATGGTGAAAGTGCCACGCCCAGGGGTGCGATAAACGAGGCCCTCGGCGACCAGGTCCTGGAAGGCGCGGCGTACGGTCTGCCGGCTCACCTGATGACTGTCGGCAAGCTCTGCCTCGGTGGGCAAGCGACGGCCGTCGCCGAACTTCCCCTGGAGTATCTGCTGGCGCAGGTCATCGGCAAGTTGCCGATAGAACGCCGGACGCGGCGCCGGTGGTGGCTTCGCCTTAGCCATCAGCGCGCGCTGCCACTTCGATGACTGGCCGCTCGCGCGGTCCGCGGATCGCGTCGAGCACCATGGGATAGCAGCCGGGATCGACCCGCGCATCCAGCAGAGCCGGGCCGTGAGCGAAAAGGGTCGCCTTGATCGCGTCGTCGAGTTCGTCGTCGAGGCGAACGACTTCGGCCGGCAAACCGAAGCCGGCTGACACCTGGGCGAAATCGATCTCGCGGTAGGCGACGGCACCTTCGCCGCCATGGCGAGCAGAGGACTGCTTCACTGCGATGAGGCTGAGCCGGCTGTCGTTGAAGACCACCACGGTGACCGGCAGTTGAAGCCGGCAGAGCGTCTCTAACTCGGCGAGCACCATGCCGAGGCCGCCGTCGCCCACGAAGCACACCACACGCCGGCCAGGGCGTGCAGTGGCCGCACCGATCGCGGCGGGCAACGCAAAGCCCATCGTCGCCAAGCCACTCGAGACGATCACCTCGTCCTTGTGCTCCGCGTCCCACAGCGGAAGCACGACCAGCATGTGTGCGCCGGCGTCCACCGTTGCGATCGCGTTTTTAGGCGCCAGCGCACGGACGCGACGCACCAGCTCTTGCGGCGTCACTCCGCGCACCTGCTCCGGCGTACGGAGCAGCAGATCCATCCCACGCCGGCGAAACCGCTGCCCGCTGCCCGCGGGCCAGTCACCGCCGAGACAGCCACGCAGTTCGCCGACGAGGACACCCAGGTCGCCGACGACGGTGTGCGACGTCGGCAGGTACGAGGCTGGGTCGAGCCACGAGGACAGCGACACGACCGGCGCGCTGTAGGGCCAGTGGGCAGGGATCAGCTCCACGGTGTCGACGCCGATCGCGACGATAATGTCGGCGGCGTCGAGCACCTCGCTCTCGGCGGTCGCGCCGGTGAGCAGGCCCGCGTGGTTCGGCCACCGGTCCGGGACGACACCTTTGGCCCGGTAGGTGGTCAGCACGGGGACCTCGCTGCCCTCGAGCAGCTCGCGCACCTGCGATGTGACGGCGCGCGCACCCATCCCGAGCAGCACCACGGGGCGTTGTGCTTGGCCCACCAGCGCTCTGATCGGCTCGGCGTCCGGACCCGGGACTTGATGATCAACTGCAGACGGCAATGCTGCGAGCGGTGCGTCCGGGTCGAAGTCGACGTGCACCGGCCCAGGTGGATCCGCAAGTGCAAGTGCGAGCGCGCCGCTCATGACCTCGTCTGCATCTGCCACCCGCAAGATCGTCGAGCCCTTGGTCGCTGGTGCGAACATGGCGACCTGGTCGAGGAGCTGGTGGCTGATGCGCGCGCGGTCGGCGCGTGCGACGGTGTCGGTGAGGACGAGCACGGGCTGCCGGTCGAGCAGGGCGTGCGCGGCGCCGTTCACCGCACTGGCCGCGCCTGGCCCGCGCGTCACGACGACGGCCGAAGGCAGCCCGGTCACGTCCGCGTGCGCCGCAGCCATGATCGTCGCAGCGGTTTCGCCGTGGGCCAGCACGAAATCGATGCCGTGAGCACCTAGCGCGCCGACGACCTCGAGGTTGTTGCCGCCGCCTGGAAGGCCGAAGACGGTACGTGTGCCGGCCGCGCGCAACGCACGTGCGAAGGCGTCAGCCGCCGCCTGAGCGCTCATCCGCGCGGCCGCACGACGAGGCCAGATCCGCCCGTGTCGCGGCGCTGACGCATAGGCACGGCCAAACAAGACCAAGTTTGCCCAGCGCTGTCAAGAGGTGGTAAGTCCCGAGCGTCGATAATGCCCGTGAAACCTGCTGTTTCTCGGCGCGGGAGGGTTCGCGGGCCGGGCTACGAAGATCTGGCCGTACAAATGCGCCTTTGAC
>DATFTS010000383.1:0-5756 GCA_035261645.1 Jatrophihabitans sp.
CCGGCCACGCTCGTGGATCTGAAGCGCATCGCCGAACTGAACGACATCTCGGTTGACGGCGCCCGGCTCCGGGTCGGCGCCGGCGCGACCCATGACGAGATCGCACGGCACCCGATGGTGCGCACGCACGCGCCGTTGCTCGCGGCCGTCGAGGAGAGGGTCGGCAACGCACGGGTGCGCGCACAGGGCACGCTCGGTGGCAACGTCTGCTTCGCTGAACCGCGCTCGGATGTGATCGCGCTGCTCATCGCAGTCGATGCTCGGCTGGTGCTGCGGTCGCCGGCGGGGGAGCGGGACGTGCCGGCCGCCGATTTCGTGCTCGGGCCCTACTGGACGGACCGAGCGCCGGACGAGTTGCTCGTTCGAGCCGAGATAGCGCTGCCCTGTGCGAGCGGCACCTACCTCAAGCTGCAGTTGGCCGAACGGCCGACCGTCGGTGTGGCCGCGGTGCGTACCGCTGCGGCCCGGCCCTGCCGTGTGGTGGTCGGGGCCGCGATCGAGACACCCCAGGTGTTCGAGTACGACACGTGGGATGCCGTGGATGCTGCGGAGATCGCCGCCGGTCTTGAGCCGGTCAGCGACCTTGCCGGGTCCGCGGCCTACAAGCGGCACGTCACCGAGGTGTACGTGCGACGCGCGGTGGCGCAGACTGTGGGGCACGAGCGCGATGAGTGAGCAGCGACCCGAGCTGGGCAGCGAGCTCGCCACGACGGTGAACGGCGCGGCATACACCGGCTGGGTGCCGAACAGGCGCACGCTGGCACAGTTCCTCCGCGATGACCTCGGTCTCACCGGCACGAAGGTCAGCTGCGAGCTCCAGGTCTGCGGCGTGTGCACGGTGCTGGTTGACGGCGAGCCGGTGAGCTCCTGCACCTACCTCGCCGCCGACGTCGATGGGCGTGCGGTCGAGACGGTCGAGGGGCTGGCGAACGGCGACCGACTGCATCCGCTGCAGCGCGCGTTCGTGGAGAACTTCGCGCTCCAGTGCGGCTTCTGCACTCCCGGCTTCTTGATGATGGCGAAGGCTCTCTTGGAGCGGAACCCCGATCCCACCGACGAGGAGATCCGCGAGCACCTCGACGGCAACATCTGCCGGTGCACCGGATACCGGCCGATCGTCGCCGCCGTGCGGGCGGCTGCAAGCGAGCTCAGGGGAGCTACCAGTGGCTGAATCCGTCGTCGGCCGCTCGGTCTTGCGCAGCGATCTGCTCGAGAAGGTCACCGGAGCGGCCGTCTACACGGTCGACATCACGCCCTCCGGGACTTTGCACGCCAAGGTCGTCCGGTCCAGCTACGCGCACGCGGAGATCACCGGTATCGACGCCGCTGCGGCGCTGGCGATGCCGGGTGTCGTAGCGGTCATCACCGCAGAGGACCTGAAGGACCTGTTCCCACGTTTCGGCCACATCGTCCCCGATCACTACATCCTCGCCACAGAAAAGGTGCGTTACTACGGCGAACCGGTTGCGCTCGTGGTCGCCGAGAGCGTCGAGCAGGCTGCCGATGCTGCGGCGCAGGTAGAGGTCGGTTACGCCGAGTTGCCCGCCGTGATGTCGGTAGCCGAGGCGCTCGCGCCGTCGGCTCCGCTCGTCCACCGTGAGGTCTACGGGATGAGCGGCGACGAGTCGTTCACCGCAATGGCCGCGACCCCGACAGCCGACGAGGTCGCCGAACGCGACAACGTCGCGCATGAGGTCACGCTCGGCTGGGGTGACATCGACGCCGCGTTCCAGTCTGCGGCCCTGATCGTCACTGACAGCGGCATGAGGTTTCCGATGCTCTACGCGTACGCGATGGAGCCGTACAACGCCGTCGCGACCTTCGGGGGCGGCCGGCTGGACGTGATCAGCACCGCCCAGCACCCGTTCATGGTGCGTGGCGACCTCGCCCGGATCTTCGGCCTGCCTCTGTCCCGCGTTCGGGTGCAGGCGCCGTACCTCGGCGGGGGGTATGGGTCCAAGTCCTACACGAAGGTCGAGCCGCTCGCCGCTGTGGCGTCGTGGGCCACGGGGCGGACCGTGAAGCTGGTCCTCGACGTCGAAGAGGCGATCTACACGACGCGGGCCGACGCCGCGGAGGTTTCCGTCCGCACCGGGTTCGACTCGGATGGGCGGATCGTCGCGCGAGACATCGACCTCGTGCTCGACTCCGGTGCGTACGCGGACAACAGCCCGCTCGTCGTCGCCAAGGCGGCCAATCGCAGCTTCGGCCCGTACCGCGTCCCGAACCTGCGCGTGCGTGGTCGCTCGGTGTACACGAACACCTCGCCTGCCTCGTCTTATCGGGGCTTCGGCGCGCCGCAGGGTTCGTTCGCGTGCGAGATCAACCTCGACCGCGCCGCGGAGCAACTCGGTGTCGATCCTGCGGAGTTGCGCCGGCGCAACCTGGTCGATCCAGGAGAAGAGATCCTGCCCGGCAAGCGCGGCATCGACGCAGACCTCAAGGCCGACCTCGATCTGGTTGTGGAGTCGCTGCGCCGGGATGCGTCTTCGGCGCAAGGTAGCGGCATCGGCTTCGCGGTAACCGCATCGGACGCCGGAGCCTTCCCCGTCTCCACGGCGCAGGTACGAATCCAGGTGGACGGCTCCGTACTGGTGCTCAGCGGATCGACCGAGATGGGCCAGGGCAGCCGGTCGGTTCTGGCGCAGATCGCGGCGGAAGAACTCGGCGTGGAGCTAGCCGCGGTGAGCGTGTCCCAGTCGGACACCGGCACGGTGCCTTACGAGCGCACCACCGGCGCGAGCCGGACCACGACGCTCGCCGGACTCGCACTGCAGCGTGCGTGCGCCCACGCGCGCGACCAGGCCGCGACGATGGCGGCCGAGGCGTTCGGATGGGACGCCGCAGCGGTGGTGCAGGTGCCAGGCGGTGTACAAGGTCCGGACGGGCGCACCGTCGCGTTCGGCGATGTGGTCATGCACTGGTTCGGTGCCAACGCCGGCGAGATCACGGGCATCGGCATCGTCCGGCGCGATGGCGTGACCCAGAAGATGCCACCGTTCTGGGAAGTCGGCATGGTGGGGGTCGAGGTCGCCGTCGACGCCGAGACCGGTGTCGTAGACGTCCGACAACTTGTGACGGTCGCCGACGTCGGCTTCGCGCTCAACCCGCACGCCGTCGAAGGTCAGGATCTCGGCGCCGCGACGCAAGGGCTCGGTGGCGCGCTGTACGAGGAACTGGTCTACGACGGGCCGCAGCTGCTCAACCCCAACCTGGTCGACTACCGCGTTCCGCGAATGCGCGACATGCCGGCCAAGATCGACACGATGATCGTCGAGCGTCGTGACGGCATCGGTCCCTATGGCGCCAAGGGCGCCGGCGAGGGCGCGCTCAACCCGATGGCGGCCGCGGTCGCGAGCGCGGTAGCCCGGGCGACGGGGCGGTGGCCCACGAGGGTTCCGCTCACACCCGAACGGGTATGGCGGCTTCTCAACGACCTACCCGACGACGCCTGACCGACCGGCGAAGCCGCGCGTCGGTCCCTTGCTGGCGCGCAGCGCCGATGCTAGTTTGGATACGGTATTCATATTGACGGGCTCGCAGCGCTGCAGACCACCGGCTCCCGAGCCGGCGCGATGATGGACCAGCAGCCGGTGCGATCGAACATCAACGACGCACACAGCTCGACACATATCCTCGCTCAACGGTCCGGAGGGCTGACGACATGGGCAAGATCGAGTTCGGGATTAGGGTGCCAAACTCCGGCCCGCTCTCGAGTGTGGACAACCTGGTCCGCACCGCGAAGTCGGCCGAGGCGCTCGGGTTCGACACCGTCTGGGTGCACGACCACGTCATCTGGAGTTCGGAGATGCACCGCCATCACATCTCCTCCGGCTCCAAGGAGGCGATCAAGCACGACCAGACGGCGGACTTCTACGAGTCGGTCTCCACTCTTGCCTTTCTCGCGGCGCACACCGAACGGGTGAAGCTCGGCGTCGCGTGCCTGGTGATGCCCACGCGCAACCCGATCTACGCCGCGAAGCAGGCCGCGACCATCGACCACTTCACCGGCGGCCGCCTGGTCGTCGGCGTCGGTCTGGGCTCGCGCGCCACAGAGGGCTCGAACGAGTTCGATGTCTTTCAGGTGCCGTTCTCGAAGCGCGCTTCGCTCACCGATGAGTACATCGACGTGATGAAGGCATTCTGGACACAGCCGCTCGCTAGCCACTCCGGCAAGACGATGCAGTTCACCGACGCGGAGATGTTCCCGAAGCCGATCCAGAAGCCGCACCCGCCGATCTGGGTCGGCGGCTGGACCGACAAGGCGGCCGAGCGAACAGGCCGGGTCGGCGACGGGTGGATCCCCGGCTGGCTCTCACCCACCGAAATGGCTGCCGGCCGCGAGGTGTTGCTGCGCAGCGCCGAGCAGCACGGCCGGGACGGCGCCAAGATAACCGTCGCCGTCGAGAAGCTGACCGCGATTGCGAAGACGCGAGACGAAGCGCTCGAACGGGCGCTGCCGACCGTGCAGACCAGCAGCAACACCTACGAGCGTGACGTCGCGAGCATGCAGTTCGCGCTGGATCGGCACATCTTCGGTTCGGTCGACGACGTGCGCACTCGCGTGCGGGAGTTCGTCGACGCCGGCGTGACGCACTTCGAGCTGAAGTTGCTCTATGCCTCGATCGACGAGATGGAGGAGCAGATGCAACTCTGGGCCGAGACGATCATGCCGGAGTTCAGCTGAATCCCGCACCGAACAAAGGACCCGGTTCGTTGGCTCACCACCACCATCACAGCGACCACCACCTTCACAGCGACGACATGGAGTACGTCGTCGATGACGATGACGAAGATGAGATCGACTACGACCCGGACGAGGCACCGGTCGATCAGATCCGGCTGACGACGGTCGGGATCGACATCGGCTCGGCCACGGCGCACTTCCTGCTCTCACGGATCACGCTGCGCCGCCTCGGCCAAGCCTTGATGAGCCGCTTCGAGATGGTGGCCAAGGAGGAGCTGTACCGCTCAGGCATCACCTTCACGCCTTACCGGTCTGCGGTGGAGATCGACGCGGACGCCCTCGCAGCGTTCTTCGACGACCACTTCGAACGGTCGGGCGTCGGTCATGACGAGATCGACACCGGCATCGTGATGCTTACGGGTGAGGCCGCTCGCAAGTCCAACGCCCGCGCGATCGCCACGCTGTTCGCCGGCTCGATGGGCAAGTTCGTGTGCACCTCGGCCGGTCATCATCTGGAAGCTCGGATGGCCGCGAACGGTTCAGGGGCGGTCGCGCAGTCGCGGGAGCAGTCCAGCGATCTGGTCAACGTCGACGTCGGTGGCGGCACGACGAAGTTCACGTTGATCCGTTCCGGCGAGATCGTGGCGACAGCTGCTCTGAACGTCGGCGGCCGGCTCGTGGCGATCGAGGACGGTGCCGTGGTGCGCATCGACGAGGCCGCCCGCCGCGTCGCGCACGACGCCGGCATCCAACTGGAACTGGGCCGGCCGCTGCCGGATGCCGACCGCCAGCGCCTTTGCGCCACGCTCGCCGACTGTGTTGTCGAGTACCTGACGAAGGCAGCGGCGGACTTCTCCGACCTCACGACAGGTCTGTTGCTCACCGAACCACCGCAGGGGCTGATCGACGTCACCGACGTGATCATGTCCGGTGGCGTCGCCGAGTACCTGGGCGAGCCCGGCGCCGATGCCGCCGATCTGGGTCCGACGCTCGCGGCGGAACTGGTCAGCCGGATGACCGTCGCCGGCCGCACGGTGCGCCCGGCGGGGGAGCGGATGCGGGCGACGGT
>DATFTS010000384.1:0-1627 GCA_035261645.1 Jatrophihabitans sp.
CCCTCCACCAAGCGCGGCCTGATCGCCGGCATGTCCATGACGGAGAAGCAGGGCGGCTCCGACGTGCGCGCCAACACCACCCGCGCCCTACCCAGTGGTGACGGCAGCTACCGGCTCACCGGGCACAAGTGGTTCACCTCCGCGCCGATGTCTGACCTGTTCCTCACTCTCGCGCAGGCGCCGGGCGGGCTGTCCTGCTTCCTCGTGCCGCGCGTGCTGCCCGACGGCGAACGCAACGCCTTCCACATCCAGCGACTGAAGGACAAGCTCGGCAACAAATCAAACGCGTCCAGCGAAGTGGAGTACGACGGCGCGCTGGGCTGGCTCGTCGGCGACGAGGGACGCGGCGTCGCGACCATCATCGAGATGGTCAACATGACCCGCCTCGACTGCGCCCTCATGGCCGCCGGCGGAATGCGCATCGGCACGGCACAGGCACTGCACCACGCCACGCACCGGCACGCATTCGGGAAGGCCCTCGTCGATCAGCCGGCCATGACGAACGTCCTGGCCGACCTCGCGCTCGACTCAGAGGCGGCGACCACGGTCGTCATGCGGATCGCCGGCGCCGTCGACCGGGCCGCACGGGGGGACGAGGCGGAGAAGACCTTCCGGCGGGTCGCACTCGCGGTCACCAAGTACTGGCTGTGCAAGCGGCTGGCCGGGCACACCGGCGAAGCGCTGGAGTGCCTGGGCGGCAACGGCTACGTGGAGGAGTCGGGCATGCCGCGCCTCTACCGCGAGGCGCCGCTGATCTCCATCTGGGAGGGCTCTGGCAACGTGGCAGCACTCGACACCCTGCGCGCGATGGGAAAGGAACCAGCGGCCGTGGAGGCGTTCTTCACCGAGCTGGAACGTGCCAACGGAATGGACGCGCGCTACGACGACGCGCTGGCGATGGTGCGCAAGCAGCTTTCCGACCTGGACAACTTGCAGTTCCGGGCGCGCCGCCTCGCCGAGCAGATGGCGATGCTGCTCCAGGGGTCGCTGCTGCTACGGCACGGCGACGCGGCGGTCGCCGACGCGTTCGTCGGTTCCCGGCTCGCAGGCGACTGGGGCGTGGCTTATGGGACGCTGCCCGCCGGCGTTGACACCGACGCCATCCTGGCCCGGGCAGCAGTCGGGTGAGCACTGGCTGGCGTCGTGGCCTCACCGAGGGGGAAAGCTCGCTGTTCGCCGGGCGACCCGCACCTGATGACCGCGCCACCTACCCGACCCTGACCTATGAGGTCAGCGGCCGGATCGCCCGCATCATGTTCAACCGTCCGGAGCAGGGCAACGCCATCACGCCGGACACGCCGCTCGACTTGGCGCACGCCGTCGAGCGCGCCGACCTCGACCCGCGGGTGCACGTGATCGTGGTGTCCGGACGCGGCAGCGGATTCTGCGGCGGCTACGACCTTGGCCTCTTCGCCGAAGGCGACATGGGCGCAGGCGCCGAAGGCGACATGGGCGTCGGCGCCGAAGGCGACATGGGGGCAGGCGCCGAAGGTGACATGGCAGGCGCATCGGCGAAACTGCCCCGGCAGGGCACGGTACTGGACCCGGTGGCACAGGCCCGCAACCACGACCCGTCGCGGACATGGGATCCGATGGTCGACTACGCCATGATGAGCCGCTTCAACCG
>DATFTS010000385.1:0-2960 GCA_035261645.1 Jatrophihabitans sp.
CGCAGCTGCAGCTGATCACTGCGCTGTTGCTCGACGTGATAGGAGCCGCGGGCGCACTGCTCGCGGCGACACGCCACTGGCAGACGGTGACGACGCCGAGGCCGGCGCCGTTGCATGACGATGTGCTCGCGCTGACCGGCCGTGACATCGACGCTGCGCCGACTGCGCTCGCACTGGTGGCGCTGGCCGGCGTCGTGGCGGTGATAGCTACGCGTGGCTGGCTGCGACGCGTCGTCGGCGCGGTGCTCGCATTGTCGGGCGTCGGGCTCGTCTGGCGTGCAGCCGTGTCGGCAGGTGCGGTGAGCGCGCAACGGGCCCGCGCACTGGTCACAGCGCACCATCCGACCGCCGCGTTGGGGCCGGCGCCGCACGTGCAGGCCAACACCGGATGGGCGGTGGTCACCGTTGTGTGCGGCGTTCTCGTGACCGCCACTGGTACGTGGATCGCATGGCGCGGACATACCTGGCAGGTGATGTCGGCGCGGTACGAGGCTCATCCGCCGGCGGAGGGCGATTCAACAAAGGCAGCGGCAACGCTGTGGAACGCGTTGGACCGCGGCGAGGACCCCACGCACTGATGCGGTGCCGTGCCTCGTTACCCTCGTGGCGAAGCACCAGGGAGGCAAAACGGGTGGCGAGCGTGTTGGAGGAGATCGTCGCAGGCGTCCGCGAGGACGTCGCGATCCGCCAGAGCGCTGTGCCGATGGACTCCGTCAAGCAGCGAGCGGCGGCGGCCCGTCCGGCGCGAGATGCCTTCGCCGTTTTGCGCGCGCCGGGCGTAGGTGTGATCGCCGAGGTGAAGCGGCGCAGCCCGTCGCGCGGCTCGCTGGCGACGATCGACGACCCGGCCTTGCTGGCCGGACAGTACGCAGCCGGCGGGGCACGCGTCATCAGCGTCTTGACCGAACGGCGCCAGTTCGGGGGATCGCTCGACGATCTGGACGCGGTGCGTGCCGCCGTTCAGGTTCCTGTGCTGCGCAAGGACTTCGTCGTCGGTTCGTATCAGGTGCATGAGGCGCGCGCACATGGCGCGGATCTCGTGCTGCTGATCGTCGCGGCGCTCGAACAGAACGTGTTGATCGGGTTACGCGAGCGGGTCGAATCGCTGGGCATGACTGCCCTGGTCGAGGTGCACACCGAAGAGGAAGCGAGTCGCGCACTCGACGCAGGTGCGCGCGTTATCGGCGTCAACGCGCGTGATCTGCACACCCTTGACGTCGACCGTTCGACCTTCGAACGGATTGCGCCAGGGTTGCCGAGCCACGTCGTCAAAGTGGCCGAGTCAGGCGTGCGTGGGCCGCTCGACCTCATCGAGTACGCCGCCGCAGGCGCGGACGCCGTGCTCGTCGGCGAGTCGCTGGTCACTGGCGCCGACCCGCGCCATGCGGTGGCTGAACTCGTGACCGCGGGGGCGCATCCGGCGACGCCGCGCCCGTCTCGCTAGTACCGGTCGTCGGGACTCGCCTGTCGGTCGGCGGCCGGCGTCGGGACTCGCTTGTCGGCCGCGAGGGTGATGCTGTTCGCGCCCCTTTGCTCTGCTCACTCTGGGTGGGCGGCGTCGGGACTCGCCTGTCAGCCGCCAGGGTGATGCTGTTCGCGCCCCTTTGCTCTGCTCACTCTGGGTGGGCGGCCCCGGTTTCGGGCTTTCGGACCTTTGCTCTGCTCACGCTGAGTGTGCACGACCTCTCTCTGCTCCTGAGCAGAAAGAGGTTCGCGCGCACGGCGCTGCGGCCGGGGGGTGTCGGCCGGTTGCTCACCTGCAGTGAGCAGAGCAAAGGGGCGCGCACGCACCGCTCAACCCGGGGGTGTTGTCGGCCGGTGCTCACCAACAGTGAGCAGAGCAAAGGTCCGCGCACCCGGGCCGAGGCCGGCGGCGTTCGCCGACCGGTTGCTCACCTGCGGTGAGCAGAGCAAAGGGGCCGCGGCACACTACCCCACCCCGGGGTCTGGACGGCCGTCCGACAAGCGAGTGCTTGTGGACGCGCGACCCCATATCCACACGGCTAGGCGCATGCGCATCTCGACGTGCCACGCTGCGGCAATGTCATCGCAGTCAGAGGTCTTGATCGGCGGCCATTCGTTGTCAGGAACCATCCGGCGCGTTCGCCGCACCGCCGATATGAGCCAGCGTGAGCTGGCCAAGCACGCAGGCGTGAGCCCGGCGTTGATCGGAGCGGTCGAGTCCGGCGACCGAGTGCCCTCGCTACTGGCCTTGCAGCGCATTTTGAACGCCGCCAAATACCAACTGGTAGTCGTCGACGCAGATGGCCACCTCGTCGTGCCGCTCAAGGTTTGGCAGGACGTCGCAGACGGGGCCGGACGGCGCTTCCCGGCACACCTGGACACCATCCTCGATCCCGAGTTCGGTGAGTGGTGGGCCGACGGGTACGGCCTTGCGCGCCCGCCCGAGACGTTCCGGCGAAATCGCGAGTACCGGGATTACCGTCGTCGTCTCAGCCAGTGGGAGGTCCGCTCCAACCAGAGCAGATTCGCGCGGCCACGACTGCCTTACGGTTGGAAACCTGGCGATGAGTGGCGCGACGACCGTCCCAGCGCCTGAGCCCAACCTCCTGATTCAGCGATCGATGATTGCCCGCAGCTTGTTGGTGAGATCGGCCAGGTCGGTCGGGCTCTGCGCGGGGTTCACGGCTAAGGCGAGCCCCGAGGTCTGGTCGTCCGACCACGCGCACACGCTCTCGGTGACCACTGAGCTCAGCTGCGGTAGCCCGCACTCCAAGTCGCCGCCGTGGGCCCCGGCGGGGTAGGCGCTGGCCTGGGCGGACGTGAGCGCACCCTGCAGCATGAGCCCGACCCGGCCAGCCGGGTCCGCAGGCCTATCGGGGATGACGTCCGTGCGCAAAGCGACGTAAACGAAGGACGGCTCGGACGACGGGCCGAGCCCATACACGCCGATCGCCGATTCGTTGAGGATCGCGCCGGACTGCCCGCCCAGCCCCGCG
>DATFTS010000386.1:0-5650 GCA_035261645.1 Jatrophihabitans sp.
GGGCTGGGCGGCGCGCTCAAGGGCTGAATAGGCGGCCCCACTCGGGCGGCCCGATGCCTGGTCCTTATCGCGATCGTCGCCGGCAGCAGCGTGTGGCGACGTAGCGGGCGATCTGCCGGCGTGTCCCCACGCTCGGTCGCCACACACTAAGCCCAAGGCCGGTGGTCGAACCGCGACTCCGTGTTCGCCACCCGCCACTCATCCCTGGTGATCGCATATTCGACCCCGCCGAGCTCGGAATCGGCAAGGCTCTCGTCGACGTCGTCGTGGAACGTCCGGATGTATCGCAAGCCGACCGAAGCCATCGTCGCTTGTGATCCAACGTTGGCGGCCATCGTCAGGGCAAACACCCGGTGCAGGTCGAGGTCCTCGAACGCGTGCCGTAGCAGTTCCTGGGATCCCTCGCTGGCCAGCCCCTGACGCCAGTGCCGTCGCAGCAACCGGTAGCCCAGTTCGGCCTGCCCCTCGACCAGCGTCCGATCTACCCACCCTGGCGGTTCGAGGAGCCACCAACCGACGAACTGCTCATCGACGAATCCGACCCAGAATCCAAGCCCTGGGACGGCTTCGGCGGTCGCGAGTCGCATCTGGTGAGCTGCCTCGACCTCAGCGCGGGTCCGTCCACGACCGGTCAGGTACCGCATCACCTCCGGGTCGGAGTCCAACTCCACCTCGAACTCGAGATGATCACCGCTCAACGGAACGAGTCTGATGCGGTCGGTCTGCAAGGTCGCCTGGGCCACCAGGCCATCGTCGCAACCCGCGCCAAGCTCGTTCGGGTGCAGATGGGACCTGGAACAGCTGTCCGAACCGGCGGAGTCGAGCCGGACCGGGCTGGAATAGGGGGGACCAGCACCGGTCCGGCGGTCCGAGTGCCCCCACCGGAGTCGATCGCAAGCGTGATCACCGATCAATCGCCTCTCCCAGTGCAGCGAAGATCGCTTCCATCGCGTTACACGCCGCGCGGGTCGGGCCTAGAAGGTCAGTGACCCGCCGGCGCGTAATCGTGCTCGTCCACCATGCCGGGACGAGCGGCCGGCTGCGGCGGGGCCAGTCGCTCGGTGAGGTACCGCGTCACCGGCGGCAGCAAGGCGACCGGCACGATGATCGGCAGCAGCAGCAGCTTGATCCAGTCCCACGCGGTGTTGCCGGAGAACCCGGTCCAGTGCCAGGGGACGGTGTACCCGCAGACGGCAAGTACAGCCAGGACCCCCGCGGCCACCACGACCGCAGCCACATGCGTACGCGCCGGGGGCCACGTCGAAGCCCAGAGCGACGCGGTGGCGACAACAGCGGGCAGCAACAGCAGTTCCAGCCAGTCCCAGAGCGTGTTACCGGTGAAGCCCGTCCACGGCATGGGCACGAGGTAGCCGGCGGCCGCGAGTGCGACGAACACGAACGCGGCGGCAACGAGGGCCCTGCGGTGCCGGTAGTGCAGCCGCTGACGGTGCCGCATGAGAATCGGAGCCACGCCGAGCGCGACCGGCAACGCGAGGACCTGCAGCCAGTCCCACAGCGTCACCGAGTCCGAAAGCCCGGTCCATCGCCAATGCAGCGAATAGCCGCCGATCACCAGCACGATCAGGACGGCCACGGCGGCGCCGATGGCGACCACACCCACGGATCCGGCGTAGTACCTGGGTCGGCCGCCCCCGTGTGGGCGGCCGGATGCATGCGCACCGGCCATCAGCTACACCCGCCCCGTTCAGGTTCACTGGTTGGAGCCGATGCTGCCACCCGAGACGGCGACCGTCGAGGTCCGCGCGGGTCGACGGATGCTCAGGCCGTCATCGTCTCGTCATCGGCATCGACGGAGCCGCCGAACGCGTGCGGGCAGCCAAGACTCATGTCGCGCCGCTCGTCGTCCAGCCAGAAGTTGGGATTGGGCTCATCGGTCCCGTAGTACCGATGCCAGGCCCGGCCGAACACCGAGCCGAGGTGGCCGTTGATCCAGGACCAGTCACCGTTGGCGGGCCGTCCGGCGGTGTCCTCACGGCGAGCGAACTCTGCCATCAACGCAGACTCGGAGACCGGTTCCGCGATCCGCACACCCGCCGCGCGGAACGAGTGCAGCACGGCGGTGTTCAGCTCCACCGCGGCGCGGACCTGCCAGAAGTTGCCGTCCGACTGCGTGTCCAGACCCATCCGCCGCGCCACCAACGCCAACTGCTCGTAGCGGTCGGCGTCGCCGAAGTTGCGGGTCGCGATCTCGTCCACCAGGTAGAAGCCGTTGAACGGCGCGCAGGAGTAGTTCAAGCCACCGATGCGCAGGCGCATGTTGCTGATCGCGGGGACGGCGTGCCAACGCAGGCCCAGCTCCGCGAACCACGACAGCGTGGGATGGCTGATCGGCACCTCGAGAACGGCCGCCTCGGGCACCGGCACGATGCGGGGCTGCTCGTCGGCCGTCTGGATGAGCCAGGGCAGCACGTCGAACCTGGACGAGGGTTCGGGCGGCTGCCAGCCGCGCCGGCGCAGCATGTCGGTGAACCCGGCGTACCTGGCATCGCCCAGGACCGAACCGTCTGGCTGCCGGTAACCGGCATAGCGGACCAGTTGGTCGTTGGCCACGAGCACCCGCGGACCATGCCGGCCGTCAGCGCGGAACACGGTGATCGTCGACCGGATGCGGCCGTCATTCGTCGCGAAATACAGGTGCTCAGTCAGCTGCCGGCCGACCTCGGTGATCGTGCGGGCGTGGCGGGCGTCGCGGACGACTAGGGACTGCCAGCGCGCGCGACCGATACACCGCGCCGACTGGCGCCAGGCCACCCTGGCGCCCCACTCCAGCTCCGCAAACGTCTGGGTGTAGGCGCCCGTCAGAGCCACTTCGGTCCTGACTTCGTCCCACCTGGCCTCCAGGGCGCCAGGGCGCGGGCGCTTCTCCGCGTGGAACGTCTCGAGCCATGCCCGCGCCTCGTCGAGGTCGACGTCGGAGCGTTCGCCCAAGTCGTGGGCGGCTGAATCCGCCCCCGTGGGCAGCCCCGTATAAGGGCAAGGCGACATTCGGCGTACCTCCGGCAGAGTGCTCCGATACCTCCCCGAACGGCCAGGTTACTGGCAATGCGGGCGCCGGCACGACGCCGTCCTTGGCCGGCGGACAGGAGACGGCAGCGGTCCTTCCGCGCAAGACTGTCCTGTGTAGGCACCTAGACGGGTTCAATGGATTGAGACGCCGAACTCCTACGATTCTCAACAGTTTGACGGTATCGGGCTTTCGAGAGGACGTGCGTGACCACCATTAGCTTGCGCAGCAGGCCCACGGGCTTCGCCGCCGGCTCGAGCAACCTGACCGTCCGCGACCGGATTCGACGCGTCTACCAGTACCGGCGAATCCTCAAGCTGCTGGTCGGCCGGGACTTGAAGGTGCGCTACGCCGGGTCCTTCCTGGGTTACGTCTGGACGATCCTCGAGCCGCTGCTCATGACGTTCGTCTACTTCCTCCTGTTCACCCAGATCTTCCACCGCTCGGCCGGTAACGACTTCAAGCCGTTCCTGCTCTACCTGATCACCGGACAGCTCCCGTTCTTCTGGTTCACCGGCGGCGTGACGGCCACTACCCGGGCGTTGCGGTCGGAGTCGCAGATGGTGCGCTCGACGAACGTGCCCCGTGAGCTCTGGGTGCTGCGAGTCGTCGCCTCGAAGTACGTCGAGTACCTGTTCGGGCTGCCCGTTGTAATCATCTTCGCCGCCGCGTACGCGATGAAGCCGACGATCTACACGCTCCTGCTGCCGGTGGCCTGGCTGTTGGAGATCACGCTGATCGTCGGGATGGGCCTGATCCTGGCGCCGCTGAACGTGCTTGTCCGAGACGTGGAGCGGATCGTCCCGATCTTCACGCGCATCATGTTCTTCGCGTCACCGGTGCTGTACTCCATCGAGCAGGCCTCGAAGAAGCTGCAGGTCATCTTCTCGCTGAACCCGACCGTCGGTTTCCTGCAACTGAGCCGCGCGGTGTTCTTCCCGGCGGCGCTCTATACGAAGCACACCCGGATCGTCGGCGGCCACGTCGTGGTCGATCACGTGCGCGGGAAAATCGTCAACGGCGTCGCGGTGGTGCACGAACGCCATCACATCGTTGGCGGACACAAAGTCGTGACCACGGTGTCGCATTGGAACTGGGTCTGGCACTCCGCAGTCGTATCGTTAGTCATTCTGGTTATCGGGGTGTTCGTCTTCATCAGGCTCGAGCGTCCCGTGCTGAAGGAGATCTGACGATGTCGTCGGCAACCAAACCGATCATCTCCCTGCGCGATGTCGGCATCCAGTTCTCCCGAAACCGGCGCCGGCATCGCAGCGTCCGCGAGCTGATCATCAAGGGCCGTACCGGCACGCGTCCGGACGAGTTCTGGCCGTTCCGGCACGTCAGCTTCGACATCAACCCCGGCGAGGCTGTCGGCGTGGTCGGACGCAACGGCCAGGGCAAGTCGACACTGCTCAGCCTGATCGCCGGCGTCCTCATCCCGGACGAGGGGACCATCGAGGTAGGTGCTGGCGTCGCACCGCTGATCGCGCTCACCGGCGGCTTCGAAGGGGAACTGTCCGCCCGCGAGAACATCACCCTGGTGGCGGGCCTGCACGGGATGACCGACAAGGAGATCAAGGAGAACTTCGACGAGATGGTCGAGTTCGCCGAGATCGAGGAGTTCCTGGACACCCCGTTCAAGCACTTCTCGTCGGGCATGAAAGTCCGGCTCGCCTTCTCGGTCGTCTCGCGGCTGCGCGAGCCGATCATGCTCGTGGACGAGGTGCTCGCCGTGGGCGACGCCGCCTTCCGCAAGAAGTGCTACAAGCGCATCGAGTGGCTCCTCGGCGAGGGCCAGACCCTGTTCTTCGTGTCGCACTCCTCGCCGCAGCTCAAACGATTCTGCGAGCGCGGGCTGTATCTCGAGAGCGGCGAACTGCGCGCCGACGGGCCCATCGACGACGTGATCAACCAGTACGAGCGGGACATCGGCGTCGCCACCGACGAGGACGACCCGGTCTCGGAGGAGGCGCTGTCGTTCGCCGTCACGGACATGGACAGCATCGACTGATTAGGCATCGTGGCCGCTGCGGGGTATAGCAGTAGCCGTGGACCTCATCGGAACAGCCCGTCACGTCGTCCGCCGCGCCGGCCACGAGGCCAGCTACGCGAGCACCCTGCTTCAAGCGCGGGGCTTGGGCGTCGCGTTCACACCACCCCACAAGCTGCTGGGAACGCTGCGCGACCTGGAAGCCTACGGACCCGCCGGCGGCGCGATCTCGCTGGCCGCTGCCGGGTTCGGAGACCGGCCCGCGCTGATCGACGAACTCGGGACGGTCACCTTCGCCGAGCTCGAGAAGCGCAGCAGTGCCCTCGCGAACGCGCTGCGCGCACGCGGGTTCAAGGCCCGCGACGGCATGGGGATCCTCGCTCGCAATCACCGCGGGCTCTACGAGTCGATCATCGCCGGGGCCAAGCTGGGCGCGCGGACCTTGCTGCTCAACACCGACTTCGCCGGGCCGCAGCTTGCCGACGTCGTCAAGCGCGAGGACGTACAGGTCCTGATCCACGATGAAGAGTTCGCCGACGTGGCCGGCGCTGCCGACGTCTCCGGCGGCAAGTTCGTGGCCTGGCACGACGGCGACACCCGCGACGACACCCTCGAAGGGCTGATCTGGTCAGGGT
>DATFTS010000387.1:0-2998 GCA_035261645.1 Jatrophihabitans sp.
CGCGGCGGACGACGCGGGTTAGTTAGTTGAAGCGGTCGATGATCGACACTTCGGCGAGGCGGGAGATGCCTTCGCGGACGGCGCGGGCGCGGGTCTCGCCGACGCCCTCGACCACCTGCAGGTCCTCGACGGACGCGGCCAGCAGCTTCTGCAGCCCGCCGAAGTACTCCACGACTCGATCGAGGATCGTCGGCGGGATGCGGGGCACACGCGAGAGCAGCCGGTAGCCGCGCGGGCTGACGGCGCTCTCCTGACCCTCGGGCGTGCTCGGCAGCCCCATCGCCCGGGCCACCTGGGTGAGGTCGAGCAGGTCGACGGCGGACAGCTCGGCCATGTCGCGCAGGACCGCTTCGACGCTGCGGGCCCGCCGGCCGGTGGGCATGTAGTCGCGCGCGATCAGCTCGCGATCGGCGTCGACCCCGGCCATCAGCTCGTCGAGTTGCAGCGCCAGCAGCCGTCCGTCGGTGCCGAGTTCGACCACCTGGCCGGTGACCTCGTCGGCGATGCGGCGCACCATCTCGAGGCGTTGGGACACGATCGCCGCGTCGCGGACCGTGACGAGGTCTTCGATCTCCAGTGCCGACAGCGCCTGCGACACCTCGTCCAACCTGGCCTTGTAGCGCTCGAGCGTGGCGATCGCCTGGTTCGCGCGCGAGAGCAGTTCGCTGCTGCTCTCCAGCACGTGCCGTCCCTCGCCGATGTAGAGGCTGATGATCCGCATGGACTGCGACACCGAAATCACCGGGTAGCCAGTCTGCCGCGCGACGCGCTGGGCGGTGCGATGTCGAGTGCCGGACTCGTCGGTGGGAATGGCTGGGTCGGGCATCAGGTGCGTTCCGGCCCAGGCGATCCGTAGCCCGTCGGAGGTCAGCACAACCGCGCCGTCCATCTTGCAGAGCTCACGCAGCCGGGTGGCGGAGAACTCGACGCCCAGCGGAAAGCCACCAGTGCACAGGCCCTCGACAACCCGGTCGAAACCGATGACGATCAGCGCGCCGGTGTTGCCGCGCAGGATGCGCTCGAGCCCATCGCGCAACGGGGTTCCGGGCGCGACGGTGGCGAGAACGCTGCGTAGCGTCTCGTCGCGGTCGGTTATCGCCACCGGTTCCCCTACCTCCTCGTCCGGCGCTCAGTCTATGTAGCCACGGGGCCATTCACCTGACCGATGTCAAGCCAGCGCGCCGGATCGCCGCCAGCGCGGCCTCCAGGTTGGCCACCTCGACCAGTGTCGCGGCAGGTGTTCGCCCGGCCAGACGGGCCTTCGTGCCGGTCGGGACCAGCAACCGCTGGAAGCCGAGCCGGGCCGCCTCGGCGACCCGTTCGACCAGCATCGGCACCGGGCGGACGTCTCCGGAGAGCGCCACCTCACCGATCGCGACGAGGTCCAGCGGCACCGGCTGGCCCTGCGCCGCACTGATCACCGCGAGACATACGGCCAGGTCGGTGCTCGGGTCGGATACCCGCATGCCGGCGACCGTGGCCAGGAAGACGTCCTTGTCGTAGAGGCGCAGCTTGGCCGCCCGCTCGCTGATCGCGATGAGCATCGCCGTGCGCGCGGAGTCGAGCCCGGATACGCCTCGCCTCGGGTTGGGGTTGGTGGTCGGCGCGACCAGCGACTGGATCTCGGCGGTGAGCGCCCGCTGTCCCTCTACGGTGACCGTGACGCACGTTCCCGGCACTGGCGTGTCGCGATGCTCGCGGAAGAGGCTGCTCGGGTCGAGCACCTCGCGCATGCCGGTGTCCGTCTGCTCGAACGCCGCCACCTCGAGCGAGCCGAATCGGTTCTTGACGGTGCGCAGCAATCGCAGCGACGTGTGCTTGTCGCCATCGAGGCTCAGGGTGGTGTCGACGATGTGCTCGAGCGCGCGGGGCCCGGCGACCGTCGAATCCTTGGTCACTTGTCCGACGAGGATCATCGGGATCCCGCTGGACTTGGCGACGCGGGTGAGCACCTGCGCCACCTCCATCGTCTGCGTGACCCCGCCGGCCCGGCCGTCGACGTCGCTCGAGGCGACCGTCTGCACCGAGTCGATGATCACCAGCGCGACGTCCGGTCCATGCGCCTGGACATGCCCGATGACGGCGGCGAGGTCGGTGTCGTCGGCAAGCAGCAGGTTGGCGCTCTGCGTCCCGATGCGGTGCGCGCGGACGCCGAGTTGCTCCACCGACTCCTCCCCGGAGACGTACAGGACGGGCCGGCCGCTGCGCCTGGCCACCGAGTCGGCCACCGACAGCAGCAAGGTGCTCTTGCCCGACCCGGGTGGCCCGCTGCACAAGCACACCTGGCCGGCCACCAACCCGCCACCCAGCACGCGGTCGAACTCGCCGATGCCGGTGCTCATCCGCCGCACCGGCTCGCCGGTGACGACGTCGCAGACGCGCTGCGCGGGACGCGCCGGCGCAGTGGCCCGGGCGTTGGACCGCAGCCCCGGCGTTGCTGGCACCGGCGCCTGCGCAGCGACCGTGCCGAACTCGCCGCACTTGGGACAGCGACCTACCCAACGCAACGAAGTGGCGGCGCACGCCGAGCACCGGTACAGCGGCGAATCGCGGGCCATTGCTCAGCCTGAGAGGGGGTGGAGGACGGTCACCGGGCGACGGTAACGCGGGCCACCGACAGGAATCGTCAGGCGACCCGAGGGCGCGCCGCGATCAGCCCTCGATGCTGCTCGTCGACGGAGCCGGCACGACGGACGTGCTCGGGAAGGCAACCAGGCCGACGGGGACGACGACGCTCACCGTGCCCGCGCTGGCGAACGTGAACGTCAGTGTGATCGACCCGCCGGGGTAGAGCGGCTTCGTCGTCTGCATGAGCAGCAATGCGCCCTTCGCGTCGGGAGTCCCCCAGGACACTCGTGACCCGGGTGCCACCGGGATGCTCCGTGACGGCGTCGGCAACGGGGCAGCCGTCGACGTCGGGCTGCTGGACGCTGAAGAGGACGCGGAAGACGAAGCGTGCCCGCGCCGACGTGGCGCGCTGCTGGTCGAGGCGGCCGCA
>DATFTS010000388.1:0-3225 GCA_035261645.1 Jatrophihabitans sp.
CTGCAGACCGACCTCCGCACGCAGGATGCCGGCCAGGTCCTTCAACGCCCGGCCGAAGTCGCCGCCGGGGTAGTCGGCGCTGCCGGTGTTCGCCGCCCTGATCTTCGCCGCGGTGTTAAGTGCGGCGATCGTCGTCGGGACGTCCTCGCCGAGCGTGCCGCCCAGGCCGCGGTAGAGCGCGAGGACCGCAGCCTGCGACGCCGGGCGGATCTCGTCCCACCCCGGAAAGACGAAGTCGTCGATGGAGGTCAGGGTGATGGACGGCTGCGCGCCGGCCAGCGACATCGGCGTCGCGTCACCTTCAGACACCGCCCGGAACGTCGTGCCGGGGCCGAGCGTGGGGAGCACCCGGTCGAGCCAGCCGCTCGAGGCGGTGTCCGACCCGCCGCGCTCCAGGTACTGCTGGGCCTGGAAGTGGCTGCGGCTCACGCCTGCAGTGGACACCGCCGGCACGAACGCCAGCTCGCCACTGGCCCACAGGTCGTCACAGAGCGGCTTGAGCGCTGCGTTCAGCGCCCAGCCGCTGGTGTTGGGCAGGGCGACGAGATCGGTATCGCCCGGGACAAGATCGCCGCGCACCCTCCGCAGGTAGTCGAGCCCGAGCGTGGCGGAGTTCGGGACGAGGATGTGCAGCCCGTCCGCCGCGCCACGCAAGAAGATCACGATCAGGGTGCGTTCGGTGCCGGTCGGCGTCGCGGCATACGCGGCACGGGTCGTGACGAGCTGGCTGCCGAGAGCGGCCACGCCGACCATTCCCAGCCCGGCGAGAAACCGCCGCCGCGTCCAGCCGGACGTGCCCCACGCGTCGTCCTGCGCCTGGAGCTCGCACTGCACGTGCGCTGCGCGGCGTTGTACCGCGGAGTCGAAGTCAGTCATCTTGCTGCTCTCCTAGCGCAACGCATGGTGCGGGCTGTCGAGGATCACGGCGGCGAGCGGTTCGCCCCACCACTGCAGCACCGAGTTCGACATCGACGTGGACGCCGGCTCGTTGAGGAACTTCTGCAGGACGCCACGGTGCGCGGTCGACCACCGCATGCCGGTCAGCCGCTGGGTAAGGCGGTCGACGGCGTCGCCACTGTTGGCGGGCTTGCCGCCGTAGAGGGCGTCGATGCTCACGCCCTTCAGCCCGTCCCACCAGCCGCCGACCAGGCCGAGGTGCTTGTCCCAGATGTCGAGCAGCGTGCCCGCCGAACGCCATGCGTTGGCCACGTCGGGGTAGCCGTTCGGTGCCGGCCAGTCGAGCGGGCAGTTGCCCATCTCGTTCGTCACCCAGTGCAGCGTCTGCAGCGCGCTGGCCCAGTTGGACACCCCGACGCCGAGCACCCTGATCGTTGCGATCACGTTCTCCGCAGGGCGGCGCACCTTCTTGCCGCGCGACTCCCAGAACTCCGTCGAGCGCAGGATCGTCGAGATCATCGGCATGATCTTCGTGCCGTTGTCGCTGTATGCCTTGGCCACTGCGTTGACCAGCGGCTTGGACGGGTGGTCCGAGACGAACCGGGCGCAGAGCTTCCACGCGAGGTTCTGCGCCGTGTAGGGGTGCGCCGCCAGATAGCGCAACAGATCGTTCCCGGCCTTCTCGCCGGCAGTGGCGGAGGTGTTCGCGGAACGGAAGCCGAGCACCTTGATCGACCCGGTCCAGTGGATGTAGTCGTCGAACAGGTAGTGCTGATTGTCGTCCAGCGTGCGCCCGGTGAGGATCTTCGCGGTGTTCTTGACGTCGTCCTCGGAGTAGTGCAGGCCGACGGTGTGCAGCTCGAGCAGTTCACGCCCGTAGTTCTCGTTGATCGCCGTCTTCGTCGACTCGGCCAGGTTGAGGTAGGTCAGCATTGCCGGGTGCTTTGCCGCGGCGAGCAGCATGTCGGTGAACGAGCCGGTGGCGTACTTGCGAATGACGTCGCGGTCGTATGCGTGCCGCGTGTTCCACACGTCGCCGTTGTGGTTGGGCACGTTGAGGTGGTTGCTGAAGAAGTCGACAAGCGTTTCGTATAGCTGCGCAGGGCTCCACGCCTGCAGTCCCAGCGTCACCTGCGTCAGCTGATCCATAGCGTCCCAGCCGTACTCGTCGCCATGGTCCTTGAGCCACTGGCGGACGTCGTACGGCGACTTCGACAGCAGCGGCCCTTGCCCGGCTGCGCCCGTGCTGCCGCTGTAGCCGCGGTAGGTGGCAGCTAAGGAGAACTGTTGCTTGTACCAGGCGTCCGGCCCGTTGTTCGCCACGTAACGGCGGGTGGACGCGGTCGGGCCGAAGCTGAAACGGGACAGCAGGTGATTCACCGGGTCCCACGTCAGCGGGGGCGCCGCGGTGTGGTTCGCGTGCTTGATGGCGGCCGCGATCGTCGGCCAGACGGTGTTGGACACGCGGGCGACACCTTTCGGACGTGTGCCCGAGTCCCCTCCCGAACACGTGTCCCCCGCGTCGGCCCGTAAGACTACGTTTGACTTATGACGAAGGCAACTGCCGACATCGGCGTCACCGGCCTCGGCGTGATGGGTCGCAACCTGGCACGCAACCTCGCCCGGCACGGGTACACCGTCGCGTTGCACAACCGCACGTACGCGCGAACCCGCGCGCTGGCCGACGAGCACGGCGACGAGGGCAGCTTCGTCCCGTCCGAGAAGCTCGAGGAGTTCATCGCCTCGCTCACCACCCCCCGCGCGGTGATCCTCATGGTGAACGCGGGGCCGGCCACCGACGCGGTGATCGACGAACTGGCGCCGCTGCTCGACGAGGGCGACATCATCATCGACTGCGGCAACTCGCATTTCCAGGACACCCGGCGGCGCGAGGCGGCGCTGCGCGAGCAGGGCCTGCACTTCGTCGGCTGCGGGGTCTCCGGCGGCGAAGAGGGCGCGCTCAACGGCCCGTCGATCATGCCCGGCGGGTCCGCGGAGTCCTACGAACGCATCGGCCCGATGTTCGAGTCGATCGCGGCGAAGGTGGACGGCGTCCCGTGCTGCGTGCACGTCGGCCCGGACGGTGCCGGACACTTCGTGAAGATGGTGCACAACGGCATCGAGTACGCCGACATGCAGCTGATCGCCGAGGCGTACGACCTGCTGCGGCGCGGGCTCGGCGCCGAGCCGGCAGAGCTTGCCGAGATCTTCCGTAACTGGAACGAGGGCGATCTCGAGTCGTTCCTGATCCAGATCACCGCCGAGGTGCTCGCGCACGTCGACGCCGACACCGGCAAGCCGTTCGTCGACGTCGTCCTGGACCAGGCC
>DATFTS010000389.1:0-6380 GCA_035261645.1 Jatrophihabitans sp.
CCACACAGCAACTCGGGTGGTAGTGATTGAAGTATGGAATACCGTCAACTCGGGCGCAGTGGGCTGCGCATCTCTACTTTGACCATGGGCACGATGAGCTTCGGCGGCTCCGGTCCGTTCGCCAACGTCGGCAACACCGACCTGCAGGGCGCCCGTCGCCAACTGGCGTTGTGCCGCGATCGCGGGGTCAACCTGGTCGATACGGCCGACGTCTACTCGAACGGGCAGTCCGAGGAGATCGTCGGCGAGGCGCTCGCCGGCGCACGTGGCGACTGGCTGGTGGCGACGAAGGTGCGCTACCCGATGGGGCCTGGGCCGAACGACGCCGGGTTGTCGCGCCATCACATCATCCGCGGCGCGGAGGCGTCGCTGCGCCGGCTGCGCACCGATTGGATCGATCTGTACCAGCTGCATGAGTGGGACGGGCAGACGCCGGTCGAGGAGACGTTAGCGGCGCTGCAGACCTTGCTGGACCAGGGAAAGGTCCGCTACGTCGGGGTGAGCAACTACAGCGGCTGGCAGCTGCTGAAGGCGCTGGGCACCGCCGACCGGCTCGGACTGCCGCGGTTCGTGAGCGAGCAGATCTACTACTCACTGCAGGCGCGCGATGCAGAGTACGAGCTGCTGCCCGCAGCCGCGGATCAGGGCCTGGGCGTCTTGGTGTGGAGCCCGCTGGCCGGTGGTCTGCTCTCCGGCAAGTACTCCCGCGGTAGCGACGGCAAGGTGGAGGGGCCGAAGGGCTCAAGGCTGCTCACCGAGTGGTCCGAGCCACCGATCGACTTCCCCGACCGGCTGTTCGACACCGTCGACGTGTTGAAGAAGGTCGGCAAGGCGCACGATGTCTCGCCGGCACGAGTGGCTCTGGCGTGGCTGCTCACCCGACCCACGATCACGTCATTGATCATCGGTGCACGCACGGAAGACCAACTGGCCGACAATCTCGCCGCCGCTGATCTGGTCCTCGACGAGACCGAAATCGCCGAGCTGGAAGAAGTCAGCCGCGGTCCGTTGCTCTACCCGTACTGGCATCAGCGCAACACCGCGAGCGATCGTCTCTCCGCCGCCGACCTCGTCCTGCTCAAGCCTTACCTCTGAACCATGGTCGCGCAGGACGCGTGGATCGCCGCCGCCCGCAGCCTCGGCGGCGATCTCGCGACTGCGGCGCGGGCGGCAGGGGAGCTCGCGTCGCGTTACGACGAACCGCACCGGCGCTATCACGACCGGACGCACCTCGAAGCAGTCGTGCGTGACGCGTCGTGGCTGGCCGATGAACTCGCCCTCGCCGAGACCGACCGGGCCGTGGCCGTCCTCGCGGCCTGCGCGCACGACGTCGTGTACGACGCGCGACCGGGTGCCGACGAACAAGCCAGCGCTGAGTGGGCACGCCGACACCTCGAAGCGAGCGGCGTAGCGCCCGATCCGGTCGACCGCATCGTCGGGCTCGTCCTCGCGACGATCACGCATTCGGCCGACATCGACGACCCGGCCGCAACGGCGTTGCTCGATGCCGACCTGGCGATTCTCGGGGCGTCACCACACGAATACGCCGAGTACGTCGCCGACGTCCGCGGCGAGTACACCGCCGTGCCGGAGGACGCCTGGCGGGAAGGCCGAAGCCGCCTGCTCACCGGGCTGCTGGCCCGCGAGCCGCTATACCGCAGCGAGCCGGGCCGGCTGCGCTGGGAGCAGTACGCGCGGCGCAACTTGACGGTCGAACTGGCGCGCCTGCAGGCCTAGCTCTGCTCGCGCTTGCTGTCGAGATACTTCAACAGCTCGTCGGCGGCCTTTTCGATCTCCTCGTGGCCGTTCTGTGACGCGCGCTGTTTCGCATGGATCAATGCGGCGCGATTGACCTTGTCGAAGTCGCCGTAAGGAAACCGGTACCGACCCTTGGTGCCCTCGCGCGAATCGGGATTGATCGCCAAGTGCCAGCGCGCGAACTCGTCGTAGCTGTCCTTGTCGATCTCCTCGTTCGCTTCGTCGGCGGAGGGCGCAGCCTCCGACCACGGCGTCTCGTCGTCGAACTTGCCCTCGTCGATGAGCTTGCGCGCGTACTTCACCGCGTCCTCGTTCACCACATACCTCGTCATGCAATTGGCTTACCCGCCCGACGCGCAATCACCCTCAACCAACGCTGTAGCTGCGATGCTCGCGTTAGCCGAGACGACGGGGGACGACATGCAGGGGATGACGGACGGTGGGTTGGAAACGACGATCATCCACCAGGAGGGGATCGAACTGCCGGCCTTTGCGGCCTTCCCACTGCTCGAAAGCGAGGACGGCCGCACGGTTCTACGCGACTATTTCGAGCCGTACCTGGCGGCCGCCGACGAACGGAAACTCGCGTTCGTCCTCGACACGCCGACATGGCGCGCGAACCCGGACTGGGGCGCGCAACTCGGCTACGACCGCGCCGCGCTCGCCGCAGCAAACCGCCGTGCGGTTGATTTCGCCCGCGAGCTGGCGGCGAACCGTCCACACATCGTCGTCGAAGGCGTACTCGGTCCTCGCGGCGACGGTTACGTCGTCGGTGACGCGATGAACGCCGAGGAGGCCGAGGACTACCACGGGTGGCAGATCGGCGTGCTTCACGCGGCCGGTGTCGATCACGTCACCGCGGTGACGTTGACCTACCCGGCCGAGGCGATCGGTGTCGTACGAGCGGCCGCCGCTCATGGCGCACCTGTCGTCATATCCTTCACCGTCGAAACCGACGGCCGACTGCCTGACGGGACGCCGCTCGCGACCGCGATCACGGCTGTCGACGACGCCACCAATGGCGTTGCGGAGTTCTTCATGGTCAACTGCGCGCATCCGACGCACATCGTGCCGGCCTTGACCGGCTCACCTGCGCTCGCGCGGATCGGCGGGCTGCGCGTGAACGCGTCCCGGATGAGCCATGCGGAACTCGACGCGTCCGAGGAACTCGACCAAGGCGACCCGGTCGCGCTCGGGCGCGACCACGCGGCACTGCACGATCAGTTGCCGCACATCCAAGTCCTCGGCGGCTGCTGCGGCACCGACCACCGGCACGTCATCGAGATCGTGGACGCCTGGCCCGACAGGTCCCGCGTCGACGGCTGACCACGCGGTAGGCGTATCACCGGTGCGCGGCAGTCGCTCCTTCCGAGCACGTGCCATTCGCACCAAATCCATCGCTACCGAAAGGTTCATCTCGTCATGCCTTCGATCAAGACTGCACTGTCCATCAAGAACGCGACCAAGGTTCTCGGCGTCGCAACGTTGACCGGCCTCGCCGTCGGTCTCGCGGCACCGGCAGCCCACGCGAGTCCGATACCTCCCAAGGCCAGCAGCGTGCTGTTCGGCACCTGGGTCAACACGAACGCGGGCAGCAACAGCGTCAAGCAGGTCGTCGTCTCACCGGCGCGCATCGGCAACGTGACTGTGGACGCATTCGGCGCGTGCGTCCCCACCTACTGCGAGTGGGGCAAAGTACCGGCCATCGTCTACGGCGCGAACGTCTCGTCCACCACCGGCGCGATCTTCCAGACCAACCAGCGCTTCCTCTCCGGCGGCAAGGAGTGGTCGCGCACCGCGCTGCTGGGCCAGGTCGTGAAGACCAGCGTCGGCCTGCGGCTGCACCTGCGTGAGCTGACCGTGTTCGAGGACGGCTCCGGGCGCAAGAACTACGAGGTTGACGAGACGTTCAAGCTCGGCAAGGGGCAGGCGCCGGCCACCGCGGGCAGCAGCGTCGGCACCTACCCGCTCGGCAATCGCCCGGCACTCAACGCCGGCGCTCTGGGCAACTGGGTGAATGCGTCCCCAACCGGCGGGCTGGCCAAGCTCACCATCGGCGGCCCGGCCGCGTCCCCGACCGTCCACGCCTTCGGCCAGTGCAGCCCGACCGCCTGCGACTGGGGCACCGTCCGGACCATCACGTACGGCACGTCCATCAGCTCGACCGTGGGTAGCAAGCTCCTGGCGCCGTACCGGTTCAGCTTCAAGAAGACCCAGCTGGCGATCACCTACCACCGCTCGCCGAAGGGCGTCCAAACACTGACGGTGACGTCGTACAACGAGTTCACCGACGGCAGCGGCCGGTCGAACTACGCGAAGACAGACACGCTCGTGCGCCCCTGAGCGCATGTTTGGGTCGGTGGTGGTCGGTGAATGCCGACCACCACCGGCCTTCGTCGTACCTGTACGTCGCACCTCGATCTTGTTGCCGCACGTCTGTTCCAGCCCCTGAGCGGCAACATGATCGGCCGCTTTGAAACGAGGCGCAGCTAGGAGGTCGGTGGCGTCGCGCCGACCTCGACAGGCGCTGTTTCGGGCGACGCAGCCTCTCGCGCACCCGTGCGAGCGCGCGCGCTGTCCGGGCGTGCGGTGCGGCGGCTGCGCAAGGCCACCAGGAAGGCGCCGGCGCCGAGCAGGGCGGCGGCGATCGCAATGACGAGGGCCGCCGTCGCCTCGGCGCTGTTGCTGTCGGCGGCGGCTGGCGTGGCGGCCGCGATGTGCAGCGTCGGGGCGGGATGCTCCGGTTCCGTGGTGCTGCCGGGTGCGGCCTGTTCGATCCAGTTGACGACGGTGCCGTCGCTGTAGTTCTGAATGGCCTTGAAGGTCAGCGCATCGACCTCGGGCAGCGGCCCGGCGCTGATGTTGAACTGGTCGAACTCGCCCGGCTTGATGGCCGAGGCCGCGCTGTCGGCCGTCCAGTGGATCTGGCTGACCGCCTCGGTGACCTGGCCATCGTCGGTGGTCAGCGGCGGGTTCAGCTTCGCCTTGGTCACGGTGAACGACCAGCCCGGATGCGGCTGCACCGATACCGAAGCGATGGGGTGGTCGGCCGGTAGAACGACGGCGAGAGCGGTCGTGCTCGCGGTGTCCGATTCCGTAGGCACGCGGAAGGTGAGGACGGCGTAGCCGCCCGGCGCGGCGTCGGCGGAGCCCACGGTGACGTGGGCGAGCGCCGGCGTTACCGGCAACAACAGAGCCGCGAGGCCGACACCGGCGAGGGTGAGGCTCCGGCGAGCGGTCCGGTTCACGTGGGCACGTCTCCTATCGGGTGATGTGATCAGTAGCGAGCGGGTGCGGCGAGACTGGGGCCGCGGTGGGCTGGTGTTGGCGGCGCCGCCGGCGGGCCGCGAACAGGGCAATCGCGCCGGCGCCGGCGAGCAGCGCGGCGGCATCGAGACCGAGCAAGAGCACCTGGACAGCGGTGAAGCCGGAAGATTTCACCGGCAGCCAGCTCAGCGTGCCGCTGACCGTGATGGGGGTCGTATCCAGTTTGAGGTGCACCTGCCAGGTGCCGATCAGTTGACGCCGGCCCGGATCGGATTTCACGTTCGGTGGCCGCTGCGCGCTCATCCAATGGATTCGGTGGTCGTGCCAACGCGCAGTGGGTCGGGCGGAGGTCTGGCGCCAGCTCGGCGGCAGTGTGGACGCGGAGGTCTGCGGGATCTCGGCGAACAGGCTCTGGTTCATCTGCAGCGACGCCGAGAAGACGTTTTCCTGCACGCCTTGGCTGGTGACCTGAAGGTAGGGCTCGCGGAAGTACCCCAGGACGGTCAACGTTTGGCTGGTGGAGTTGGTGACCTCGATCCACTCGCCGCGGCGGTCCACCCGGACGAGCACACCGGGGACAGTCGGCGTGACCGCGGTGATCTCTGTGAGGTAGTGCGCCGCGTCCGGGATCGGCTGCCCGCTGGCGCCGTGCGCGAACGCAGACGCGGGCGTCGCGAGTGCCAGTCCCGCGGTCAGTGCGATGAAGGCCAGTAGACGGCCGGTGCGTGTCATGGCGGTCCCTATCGGATGGGCAGCTGGGCGTCGGTCACGTACGCGTTAAGATCGGAGATCTGGACGGTGAGTTGAAGCCGCCACCGGCCGGTGGAGGGCAACACCCAATGTGGGGCGATGAAGTGACCGTTGCCCACATGGCGGAGCGGGACGTCCACGGTGCGGGCCCCATGCTGACCGCCTGGGCGTTCCGCGGTCATGTGCAGTTGCCGGACGTCGGTAACCAGGCCGGCGCGATCGAAGGTGTAGACGTGCAGGTCGACCGCGCGGGCGCCGGCCGAGACCGTGCTGATCTGAACCGTGACCGGGCCAGCGTGCACGGTGAGCTCGACCGGTGGCCGGTACGCGCTGCGCGCTGGGCTGGCCGCAGTCAGCGCGGCGGTCACCGCGACGACCGCGACGGCGGTCGCGACCTCGACCGTTACGCTCGCCAACAACCCGCGCAGCGAACGGTGGTGCTGCCGGTTGTGACGGACCCAGCGGCGGGAGAACACGGCCGCGGCCAGGATCACCGCGACGAGCGCCGTCTTCGTGATCAGCAGATGGCCGTAGTGCGTGCCGGTCAGCGCCCCCCATTCGCGCACCTGGTACCAGGCCTGGACCAGCCCTGAACCGACGAGCAC
>DATFTS010000390.1:0-21011 GCA_035261645.1 Jatrophihabitans sp.
ACGAGCGCGAGGACCCGTCCCTCAGTCACGGCCCGTCCACACGGCGGCGAAGTAGCCGACACCGTACGGCGCGGCGTCGTAGAGCAGCTCGCTGCTGCTGAACACGGCGTCGCCCAGCGCATCGGCGACGGCGTTCCAGACGACCGGGCCGGTGGCCCAGAGTTCCCCACCTAGCTGCGCGTCGGTGCGCAACCGCGCCGCGACGCCGCTGCCGAGCGCGCCGGCCACTGCAGCGTCGAAGGCGCCAGCACGCGGGTCGAGGTAGCCCGGCGCCGATGTGCTGCGCCGCGCGCTGCCGTCGCCCATTACCAAGAACGCCTGATCATCGTCGTCGAGCAGCGGCAGCGCACCGCCGTCGGGTCCGATCGAGTACCCGGACGCGCCGGAGTCGGCGCCCAACGTCTCGCGCAGCAGCCATGCGCCGATCGTCAACGAAAGGGGCAGCTCCACCGGGCCGGGTTCGTCGCTGCCCAGGCTGAGCTCGAGGTCGACGCCGAAGCCGGCGAGCGAGCCATGCGCGTTCGGCGGGTACGACGCCGAACGGGCACCGGCGCCGACCACCACCCAGGATCCGGCCACGCTCGCGGCTCTCTTGATCGCGGTGAAGCAGGCACCGCGCAGGTCATCCAGCTCGGACGCTGCACCTTGCGCGACCTCGGGGACGAGCAGCGGTGGATGAGGACAGAACGCCACTGCACGAACCACCAGCGCAGGTTAGCGGTCGCGGTTCGCGCGCCCTTGCGGCCGTGCCCCACGACGAGGCGATCGTGTCTAATGCAGTGTCATGGGCGCTGAGTGGGGACGCATCGACGACGACGGCACGGTGTATGTCCGGACCGCCGACGGCGAGCGCGCCATCGGATCCTGGCAGGCAGGCGACCGCGAGGCCGGCATCCGGTTCTACGAGGTCCGCTACGAGGATCTCGTCACCGAGGTGCAGTTGCTCGAGCGGCGGTTGGCATCCGGGGCCGGTGACCCGGCGAGCACGCGCAGTCATGCGATCGCGTTGAAGGAGCAGCTGCCGACCGTCGCGGCCATCGGCGACCTAGCCGGACTCGAGGCGCGTGTCGACGCGCTGATCGCCGCGGCGGAGGGCAAGGCGGGCGAGCTGGCCGCGGCGCGGGAGCAGGCGCGGACCGACGCCGTGGCGGCCAAGGAGGCGCTCATCGCCGAGGCGGAGCAGATCGCCGCTTCGAGCACGTCGTGGAAGGCGTCGGGCGACCGGTTGCGCGCCATCGTCGAGGACTGGCGGCAGATCAAGGGTGTCGACCGCAAGACCGACGACGCCTTGTGGAAGCGGTTCGCCGCGGCGCGAGACGCGTTCAGCCGCCGGCGCGGACAGCATTTTGCGCAGCTCGACGCCGAACGCGGCCAGGTGCGGGACGTGAAGGAACGCCTGATCGCCCGCGCGGAAGAACTGTCGACATCGTCGGACTGGCGGGAAACGACCGCCGCGATGCGTGACCTGATGGGCGAATGGAAAGCCGCGGGCCGTGCCGGCCGCGACGTCGAGGACGCGCTGTGGACCCGCTTCCGCGCGGCGCAGGACGCGTTCTTCGCCCGCCGCTCCGACACGTTCGCCGAGCGCGACGCCGAGCAGCTCGGCAACCAGCAGAAGAAGGAAGAGATCATCGCGCACGCGGAGGCACTCGACGTCAGCGACGCCAAGGCCGCCCAGGCGGCGCTGCGGGACCTGCAGAGCCAGTACGACGCGATCGGGCACGTGCCGAGGGATGCCATGCGCCGCCTCGACGACCGGATGCGTGCCGCCGAGCAGCGCGTCCGCGACGCAGTGGATGCCGAGTGGCGCCATGCCGGCGCCGAGTCGAACCCGTTCCTCGCAGCGATGCGCGAGCGGCTGGCCGAGGCCGAGCAGAAGTTGGAGCGGGCACGCCGTTCGGGTGACCCCGAGCGGATCCGCAAGGCAGAGGAAGAGGTCGCCGCCCGGCGTGCGCTGCTGCCGAGTTGAGGCTCAGCGCGGTGTGAGCGTGAGCAGCTGCCGTTGCCCCTGGGCGGGGCCGGCAACCGCGCCGCGCCATGCACGATGCGTCTTGATGCCGCCGTCCGCGACGAGGTGGTGCGGGGCCGCGTAGGTGACGTCCGCCGTGACGACGTCCCCGGCGGCCGCTGCCCCGGCGACGTGCACCAGCCGACCGTCGCGGGCGCGGCCGGAGACGCGTCCGGTGGCCTCGTCCTTGCGGCCTTCGGTCGCGTTGACGAGCACCTCGACCTCGCGGCCGACGAGCTGCTTCGCCGCCGCCCACGAGACTGCGTCCTGCAGTTCGACGAGCCGGTCGTAGCGCTCGCGGACGACCTGCTTCGGCACCTGCCCCGCCATGGTGGCCGCCGGGGTGCCCGGACGCTTCGAGTACTGGAACGTGAAAGCACTCGCGAACTGAGCGGCGCGCACGGCGTCCAGCGTCTGCTCGAAGTCGTCGTCAGTCTCGCCGGGGAAACCGACGATGATGTCGGTCGTGATGGCGGCGTCGGGCATGGCCGCGCGCACCTTGTCGATGATCCCGAGATAGCGGTCTCGCCGGTACGAACGGCGCATGGCCTTCAGTACTGCATCGGAGCCGGACTGCATCGGCATATGCAGCTGCGGCATGACGTTCGCCGTCTCGGCCATCGCGGCGATGACGTCGTCGGTGAAGTCGTGCGGATGCGGGCTCGTGAACCGTACTCGCTCGAGGCCATCGATCTCGCCGCATGCGCGCAGCAGTTTGCCGAACGCATAGCGGTCGCCGAACGAGCGCCCGTACGAGTTCACGTTCTGGCCGAGCAAGGTGATCTCGACGACGCCCGACTCAACCAGCATGCGGACCTCGGCCAGGACGTCACCCGGGCGGCGGTCGGTTTCCTTGCCGCGCAACGACGGCACGATGCAGAACGTGCAGGTGTTGTCGCAGCCGACCGAGACCGACACCCAGGCGCTGTGCGCCGCGTCGCGGCGGGTCGGCAGATCGGACGGGAAGTTCTGCAGCGCCTCGACGATCTCGACCTGCGCCTCCCGGTTGTGCCGCGCCCGCTCGAGAAGTACCGGCAGTGCGGCCAGGTTGTGCGTGCCGAAGACGACGTCCACCCACGGCGCCTTCTCCACGATGCGTCCGCGGTCCTTCTGAGCCAGGCAGCCGCCGACGGCGATCTGCATGTCCGGGTTGGCGGCCTTGGCCGGGTAGAGGTGCCCGAGGTTCCCGTAGAGGCGGTTGTCGGCGTTCTCACGCACCGCGCAGGTGTTGAACACCACGAGATCCGCAACGGCCTCGCCCGACGCGCGCACATAGCCCGCCTGCTCGAGCAGCCCGGCGAGCCGCTCGGAGTCGTGAACGTTCATCTGGCACCCGTAGGTGCGGATCTCGTACGTGCGGCTGGTCATAACGCAGTCGAGGATACGGGGCCCGGGGTGTTGCAATGTCGGCATGACGCTCACCGACGGCGACGTGGCCGACCTCGCCCGCCAGGCCGCGGACAAACTCGACCGGCACGCGGACGTGCGCATCGTGCCCTCCGACCAAGTCGACCCGTACCGCTGGGGTAGCAGATCTTGGCGGGTGGAGATCGGCGACCGGATCAGCGTGCTCATCCACGACACCGACAGCCCCGGCCGGGCGCTCGCGCGGCTTGAGGCCGCCGTCCGCGAAGCGGGCCCAAATGATGCGGGCCGAGATGCTTAAGCGCAGATGTCTACCGCAGCGCCGGGTCAGGTACCTCTGGTGCTTGCGTCGAACGCGGCCGGAATCGCGTCGTACCGCAAGGTGGGGTTCGTCGAAGAGGGGCGGCACCGCGAGCACTGCTGGGTGCGCGGGCACTACGAGGACGAGATCGCGATGGGGCTGTTGCGCTCGGAGTGGGAGGCCGCGCGCGGCGCCTGACGCGGCTGACGTGCGCGACGCGCGACGGCTCAGTGGGCGATCTCGGTGGCGCGCGATTCGCGCACCACGGTGACCCTGATCTGGCCGGGGTAGGTCAGCTCGTCCTCGATCTGCTTGGCGATCTCGCGGGCCATCACGGACGACGCGAGGTCGTCGACCTCGGTGGGCTGAACCATCACCCGAACCTCGCGCCCGGACTGCATGGCGAACACCTTCTCGACCCCGGGACGTGCCGTCGCGATTTCCTCGATGCGCTGGAGGCGCTTGACGTAGGACTCGAGCGATTCGCGGCGGGCGCCGGGGCGCGCGGCAGAGCAGGTGTCGGCCGCCTGGGTCAGCACGGCTTCGATCGTGCGCGGCTGCACCTCGTTGTGGTGCGCCTCGACGGCGTGCGCGACGGCCTCGTCCTCGCCGTACTTGCGTAGCAGCTCGGCCCCGACGATCGCGTGGCTGCCCTCGACCTCGTGGGTGAGCGCCTTTCCGATGTCGTGCAGGAACGCGCAGCGCTTCACGAGGGTCGCTTCGATGCCGAGTTCTGCGGCCATCACGCCGGAGATGTGCGCAGTTTCGATGAGGTGCGCGAGGACGTTCTGTCCGTAGCTGGTGCGGTATTTCAGCCGGCCGATGGTGGGCAGCAACCGCTCGTCGATGCCGCCGATGCCCACCTCGGCGATGGCGTCGCGAGCGGCGCGCAGGCACAGTTCGTCGACCTCGGCGACGCTCTGCTCGTACGCCTCTTCGATCCGGTGCGGGTGGATCCGGCCGTCCAGGATGAGCTTTTCGAGGGTGAGCCGGCCGATCTCGCGGCGGACCGGGTCGAAGCAGGAGAGCAGCACTGCCTCCGGGGTGTCGTCGATGAGGACGTTCACCCCGGTGACGGCTTCGAAGGAGCGGATGTTGCGGCCTTCGCGGCCGATAATGCGGCCCTTCATCTCCTCGGCAGGCAGGTGCAGAACGCTGACGACCGTTTCGGTGGTTTGTGCGCTCGCGACGCGCTGCACCGCCTCGGTGACGATCGCCCGGGCGCGCTCGGTGCCCTCCGCCCGGGCGTCGTTCTCGATGGTGCGGACGAGCATCGCTGCCTCTCGCCGTGCGGTCGTCTCGACGCTGGCGAGCAACTCGGCCTTGGCCTCCTCCGCGGTGAGTCCGGCGATGCGTTCCAGCGCGCGCCGCTGCTCGTCCGCCTGATCGCGCAGGGCGGCCTGCTCGGCCTCCAACTGGCGCATCCGCTGTTCGAGGTCGGCCTTGACCGCGGCGAGCTGCTCGGCTTGGGCGTGCTGCTCGGCGGCGCGCTGGTTGAGCCGCGCCTCGCGGGCGTCGAGGCGGGTCTCGGTCTCGTCGAGGTTGGCGGCGCGGGTGGTCTGGGCGCTCTGCTGGCGGCGCAGCTCCTCGGTCAGCTTGCCGACCTCGGCTTCGCCGGCGCGGCGGGCCTCAGTCGTCAGCAGCGTGGCCTGCTCGCGAGCCTGCGCGAGAGTCGATTCGAGCTGGGCGTGGGTGGCCTTTGCCTCCGCGCGGGCTGCCCGGCGGGTGGCTTCGGCTTCGGCCTCAGCGCCGCGGCGCAGGCCCTCGGCTTCAGTGAGTGCGGCTTGCCGGATGACCGCCGCCTCGGCCTGCGCGGCTTGGCGGAACTCCGTCGTTTCCAACGGCGTCTCGTGCCGACCGGGTGTCGAACCGCGGCGGGCATAGGAGATGACGAACAGGAGCCCCAGGACGAACGCGGCGCCGATAGCTGCGTACCAAACCCCGTTCACGGACGCCTCCTGACGCTCGGTGAAACCCGGACCAGGAGACCTGTGAGGACGCGGAACCACCGGAACGTGGCGATTCACGTCGGGAAGCCGGATCCGCGCCGTGCAGATCCTCAAAGTCCGGTGCGGCCACCGGACGGCTGGGGCGGCTCCTTTCCGGTCGGGTACGTCAGTGTCGATATCTCGCAGCGCACGAGCGGCGCGTCGGCGTGCAGGTAATACTCCTGGTGTCCACCGACATTATTAACGCCAGGCAGACAAATCAAGTCGACCCGTCGACAGCGCTACGGATCCAGCACCGCCGCCGGTTCCCATCCGGGTTGGTCCGCTTCGAGAGCCTCGCGCACCACACCGTAGGCAAGCCCGGCCGGATAGCCCTTGCGCGCGAGCAATCCGACCAGCCGCCGGGCCTGGACGTCGGAGGGCAACCCGGCCAGCGCGCGGCGGCGCTTGGTGACCAGCTCGCGAGCCCGTTCCCGCTCGCTGTCGCGGTCGATGCCGCTGAGCGCGTCGTCCATCTGGTCGGCGAGGCCGCGTTCACGCAGCTTCGCGGCGACCGCACGCCGGGCGAGGCCGCGCTCGTGGTGCTGCGCGCCTGCGACGCTGGCGGCGAGCGCGGCGTCGTCGATCAGCCCAACTTCGACGAACCGATCGAGCACGAGTTTTGCCGCGTCGTCCGGTACATCGCGCTTGGCGAGCGCCGCAGCGAGCTCGGCCCGGCTGCGGGCGCGCTGGGTGAGCAACCGCAGGCAGATCGCGCGGGCGACTGCCTCCGGGTCGCCCAGCTCCTGCTCAGGATCGCCAGGGAGCTCCGCAACCCGCTCGTCCGCGCCCGATCGGCCGCGTCGCCGTGCCATGCCGCTCAGAAGTCGACCGGTGCCGGCAGCGGTTCGATGGCTGCATCTCCCTGGTCGACGCGCGGCCCGATCCCGAGCTTCTCCTTGATCTTCTTCTCGATCTCGTCGGCGAGGTCCGGGTTATCTCGCAGGAAGCTGCGCACGTTCTCCTTGCCCTGGCCGAGCTGATCGGACTCGTAGGTGTACCAGGCGCCGGACTTGCGGATCAGGCCCTGCTCGACGCCGACGTCGATCAGGGACCCTTCCCGGCTGATGCCCTCGCCGTAGACGATGTCGAACTCGGCCTGCTTGAACGGCGGGGCGACCTTGTTCTTGACGACCTTGACGCGAGTGCGGTTACCGACCGCGTCAGCCCCGTCCTTCAGCGTCTCGATACGCCGCACATCCAGACGGACCGAGGAGTAGAACTTCAGTGCCCGACCACCAGTGGTCGTCTCGGGACTGCCGAACATCACGCCGATCTTTTCCCGAAGTTGGTTGATGAAGATCGCCGTGGTGCCGGAGTTGCTGAGCGCGCCGGTGATCTTGCGCAGCGCCTGGCTCATCAGTCGCGCCTGCAGGCCGACGTGACTGTCACCCATCTCGCCCTCGATCTCGGCGCGGGGCACCAGGGCAGCCACCGAGTCGATGACGATGACGTCGAGCGCGCCGGAGCGGATCAGCATGTCCGCGATTTCGAGCGCTTGCTCGCCGGTGTCCGGCTGGCTGACCAGAAGCTGGTCGGTGTCCACGCCAAGCGCCCGCGCGTACTCCGGGTCGAGCGCGTGCTCGGCGTCGATGAACGCCGCGACACCGCCTGCCGCCTGCGCGTTCGCCACGGCGTGCAGCGCCACCGTGGTCTTTCCGGAGCTTTCCGGTCCGTATATCTCGATCACCCGGCCGCGCGGCAGGCCGCCGATGCCGAGCGCAACGTCGAGCGCGATCGATCCGGTCGGGATCACCTCGATCGGGGTGGCGGTACGCTCACCCAGGCGCATGACCGATCCCTTGCCATGCTGCTTCTCGATCTGCGCGAGCGCGACGTCGAGCGCCTTGTCCCGGTCGAAGCTGGTTGCCATCGTGGCACCCTTCTCTGATGTCGTGTCGTGTTCTCTGGCGACTTCTCTGGCGACGCTAGAGCCGGGTACCGACAGAACTGTCGCGACGCGCCCGCCTGTGGAGTACGGACTGATTTCAACCCGTCCTGTGGACACCGGTTTCCCGAGCTTAGCCGAACAAGCGTTCGACTATCGGCGACACGCCGGGGATGTTAACGCAGCGACGGTGGCATCTCGAACTCGGCGCACACGGCCCGCCAGACGTCCTTCGCCTCGACGCCGGCGGCGAGCGCGTCATTGATCGTCCGGCCGAGTCCCGGGAGCCGGTAGTCAGCGGCGATGCTGGCCGCGTAGGTCGCGCCGAACCGCTGCTCCATCCGGTTCCAGAACTCCGTCAACTTCACACCGTCCACCCTACGATCACGATGTGACGTCGCCCGACGAGTGGTACGCGCTGCCCGCCCTGACCGGGCAGTTGATCCGCCTTGAGCCCCTGACCATCGAGCACGCACCGGAGTACTTCGCGGCCGCTGGTACCGGACCGGACGCCGACGAGGTGTTCCGCTGGATGTACAACGCGCCACCCAAGACGCTCGACGACGCGCGTGCCGACATCGCCGCTGGGCTTGCCGCCCGCAGCCGCGGTGAGCGCTTCCCCTACGCGCAGATCGACGCCGCCACCGGCGAGGTCGCCGGGACGACGTCGTACTACGACGTCGTCCCGGCCCTGCGCACGATCGCGATCGGACACACCTGGCTGGGACGGCGCTGGTGGCGCTCCGGCCACAACACCGAGTCGAAGCTGCTGATGCTCACGCACGCGTTCGACACACTCGGTGCGGCACGGGTTGTGTGGCACACCGACATCTACAACGAGCGGTCGCAGCGCGCCATCGAGAGACTCGGCGCCACGCGAGAGGGTGAGCTGCGAAAGCACCGGATCCGTCGCGACGGCTCATGGCGGACGACCGTGCAGTACTCAATGACTGATGACGACTGGCCCGCCGCCCGTGACTACCTCACCGGCCGGTTGGCCGAGGCCGGCGGTCTCGTCGATCTTGTTGCCCGGCAACCGTCCGAACCGCCGCGGCGCAACAAAGATCCGCGCGGCTGATCTGGGGTATAGCAGGGACGTGGCGGGCGACATCCGGATCGGCACGTCGGGCTGGCTGTACCCGCCGTGGCGCGGCGTCTTCTACCCGCCCAAGCTGCCGCACCGGCGCGAGCTGGAGTACCTCTCGTCGTTGATGAACAGCGTCGAGATCAACGGCACGTTCTACTCGCTGCAGCGGCCGGAGAGCTTTCAGCGCTGGTACGCCGAGACGCCGGACGACTTCAGGTTCGCGGTCAAAGGCGCCCGCTTCGTGACGCACATGAAGAAGCTGGCCGGCGTCGAGACACCGCTGGCCAACTTCTTCGCCTCGGGCGTGCTGGCGTTGCGAGACAAGCTCGGCCCCGTCCTCTGGCAGCTGCCGCCCAACCTCGGCTTCGACCCGGAACGGTTGGCGAACTTCTTCGCCCTGCTCCCCCGGTCCACCGGCGAGGCGGCCTGGCTCGCGCGCCGGCACGACGAGCGGCTCGAAGGTCGAGCGATCACCACGGCGGACGAGGATCGACCGCTGCGGCACGCGCTCGAGGTGCGGCACAAGAGCTTCGTCACGCCGGCGTTTCCCGAGCTGCTGCGCGAGCACGCCGTCAGCCTGGTCGTCGCCGACACCGCTGGGCGGTGGCCGCTGCTGCGCGAGGTGACCTCCGACCTCGTCTATGTGCGACTGCACGGCGACGTCGAGCTCTACACCAGCGGCTACACCGACGAGGCACTCGACAAGTGGGCCGCCGAGATCCGCGGCTGGTCCGCCGCGGGTCTCGACGTGCATGTTCACTTCGACAACGACGTGAAGGTGCATGCGCCGTTTGACGCCATACACCTGGCCCAGCGAGTCGGCATCACCCGCGAGGCCGTCAGTCCTCAGCCGGTGCGCTCGGCAGCCTCTCCGCAATGAGGTCCATGACGGAGGAGTCGGTGAGCGTGGTGACGTCGCCGAGCTCGCGGTGGTCCGCAACGTCGCGCAGCAGCCGGCGCATGATCTTGCCGGATCGGGTCTTCGGCAGCTCGGCCACGATCATGATCTGACGCGGCTTCGCGATAGGCCCGATCTCGGACGCGACGTGATCGCGCAGGGTCTTCACCAACCGCTCCCCCTCGGCGTCCTCGGTGGGACCACCACCGCGCAGGATGACGAAAGCGACGATGCCCTGCCCGGTGGTCGGGTCGGTTGCGCCGACCACCGCTGCCTCGGCCACGGACGCGTGCGACACGAGCGCCGACTCGACCTCGGTGGTGGAGATCCGGTGGCCTGAGACGTTCATGACGTCGTCGATGCGGCCGAGCAGCCACAGGTCGCCGTCCTCGTCCTTCTTGGCACCGTCGCCCGCGAAGTAGTAACCCTGATCGGCGAAGCGCTGCCAGTAGGTCTCGATGAACCGCTCCGGGTCGCCCCAGATTCCGCGGGTCATCGCCGGCCACGGCTCGGTCAGCACGAGGAACCCGCCGCCACCGTTGGGCACCGGCTTGCCCTCGTTGTCCACCACGTCGGCACCGATGCCGGGCAGCGGCCGCATCGCCGACCCTGGTTTGCACTCCGTGACACCGGGCAGCGGACTGATCATGATCGCGCCCGTCTCGGTCTGCCACCACGTGTCCACGACGGGCGTGCGGTCACCGCCGATGTACTTGCGGTACCAGATCCATGCCTCCGGGTTGATCGGTTCACCCACCGAGCCGAGCAGCCGCAGCGAGGACAGGTCGTGCGACTTCGGCACGTCCTCGCCCCACTTCATGAAGGTGCGGATCGTCGTCGGCGCCGTGTAGAGGATCGTGATCTTGCGCTTCTCGATCATCTCCCACCAGCGGTGTTCGTTCGGGTGGTTGGGCACGCCCTCGTACATGAACGAGGTCGTCCGGTTCGCCAACGGCCCGTACACGATGTAGGAGTGGCCGGTGACCCAGCCGATGTCAGCCCCGCACCAGTACAGGTCCTCGTCGGGCTTGATGTCGAACACCGCCCAGTGCGTCCACGCAACCTGGGTGAGGTAACCGCCGGACGTGTGCAGCTGCCCCTTCGGCTTGCCGGTGGTCCCCGACGTGTACATGACGTACAGCGGCTGCTCGGCGTCGAACGCCTCAGGCGTGTGGTCGCTCGACTGCCGATCCACGACGTCGTGCCACCACAGGTCGCGCCCTTCGGTCCACTCGACGTCCTGCTCGGTGCGCTTCACCACCACCACGTTGCGCACGTCCGGGCACTTCAGCAACGCCTCGTCCACCGCGGGCTTGAGCGCGGAAGCAGCACCCCGCCGGTAGCCGCCGTCGGCCGTGATAACGATGCGGGCGTCGCAGTCGATGATCCGGTCGGACAGCGCGGTCGACGAGAAGCCACCGAACACGACGGTGTGCGGCGCGCCGAGCCGGGCACACGCCAGCATCGCGACCACCGTCTCCGGGATCATCGGCATGTAGATCGCCACTCGATCACCGGCCTGCACGCCCAACTCGATCAGCGCGTTGGCGGCCTTGCACACCTCGTCCTTGAGCTGCGCATACGTGATGGAGCGGGTGTCCCCGGGCTCGCCCTCCCAGTAGTACGCGACCTGGTCGCCGTGCCCGCTCTCCACGTGCCGGTCGACGCAGTTATACGCGACGTTGAGCTTGCCGCCGACGAACCACTTCGCGAAGGGCCGGTCGGACCAGTCAAGTACCTCCGTCCACCTCTCCGCCCACGTCAACCGTTCGGCCTGCTTCGCCCAGAACGCCAGCCGGTCGGCGTCCGCCTCGGCGTAGATGTCGGCCTTGACGTTGGCGCGGGCGGCGAACTCAGGCGGTGGTGGGAAACGCCGCTGTTCGTGCGCCAGATTCGACAGTGTTTCACTCATGTCCTGAACCTATTTCCGGACAGCATCGACGGGAAGGGCCGGGGGCCGGTCAGCGCGGCCAAGTCGGCAAGATCACCCGCTTGTAGGTGAAGTTCGTGACGGCAGCGAAGGAGGCGTACCAAGCGAACACCGCCGTGACGAGTCCGAGCCAGCCACCCGCCTTCGTCCATCCGGTCGAGGTGACCCAGGCGCCGATCGACAGGGCGAAGAAGGTCAGCGCGAGGAACAGGAACACTGCCATCACCGCCACGGACGTGCGCGTGGACGCGATGAACATGTAGGCGGTGAAGATCCCCCACGCGAGCAGGTAGACCGCAATCGAGTGATCGAAGTCGCGGCCCGCGGTGCCCGTCGCGTACTGGGCGGCGTGCTCGTTCAGCCACCAGAACGACAGCCAGAACGCGCCGAACGAGCCGAAGGCGACAGCGCCGAACGTGTTGCCCTTGACGAACTCCCACATGCCGGCCAGCAACTGGGCAACACCGCCGTATGCGAGCGCGAGACCGAGCACCACGCCGTCCCCGGTGTGGATCAACCCGGCGTTGAACACCGACAGGACGAACGTCGTGAGCGCGAAACCGCCCAACCCCAGCGGCCCGGGATCAGCGATCGCGGTGACCGCGACCGGCCTCGGATGAGTCTGCATCGGGTCGGTCTGCGGATAGGCCTGCGCCATTTGCTGCTCCTCTCCAAGAGGTGATCCGGGTCACAGATCCAGATCTGCCCGTTTACCTTTCCCTTTTCGCCGAGTTGGGAAACTAGGGCACGAGGAGCAGTTTGTCCCGTTTTGTATCAGGTCGCAATCGGATGGGTCTCGGCGAACAGTTGTCGCAGGCCGCGCATGACCCCCACCGCATGATCGCCGTCGGCGCGCTGAACCGCGTACAGCGCGAGAATCTCGTCCCCCGGAAGCACGAGTCTGGCGAAGCGCGCGTTGCTCGGGAACTGCACCGCCACAACGGCGTCCCATGGAACGCTGCGATAGTTGCCGAGGTAGCTGCGCATGTGCACCGCCTCGGCGTCGGCACGCAGTCGGGGGCGAGCGGGCAGCCGCAACCCGCCTGCGACGATCGCGCCGACGACGACGGTGAAGATCTGGTCCTTCCAGCCGAACGTCGCCCCGGCGTTCGCGTGCGGCATGACGATCGCGATGATCACGAAGATGACGAACACCACCGCCGCCGTGATGTTCGCGATGCGCCCGGTAAGCAGTGGCCGCGACGTGACGACGAGGTCGCTGCTCATAGCCGGCACGCGTGGATGTCGGTGACGAGGATGCCGCGGGCGCCGAGCTGCCAGAGTTCGTCCATCACCTGATTGGTTTCCCTGCGCTTGACCATCGATCGCACCGCGGACCAGCCCGGCTTGACCAACGGAGCCACCGTCGGCGACTCGATGCCGGGGGTCAGCGCTACGGCCTTCTCGACGAGCTCGTCCGGGATGTCGTAATCCATCAGCACGTACTGCCGCGCGATGATCACGCCCTGCAACCGGCGCAGCAACTGCTCGACCTGCGCCGACTGGGTGGCACCGCGGCGCTGGACGAGGACTGCCTGACTGGTCAGCAGCGGCTCGCCGAAGATCTCCAGTCCGGCGTTGCGCAGCGTCGTGCCGGTGGAGACGACATCGGCGATGACGTCAGCGACGCCGAGGCGCACCGACGTCTCAACCGCGCCGTCCAGCCGGATCACCTCGGCGGCGATGCCCTTGCGCGCCAGGTAGTCGGCGACCACGCCCGGGTATGCGGTCGCCACCCGCTTACCGGCCAGTTCCTCTGCCGAGGTGGCCGTGCCTGGCTTGCCGGCGAACCGGAACGTCGACCCGGCGAAGCCGAGCGGCATGATCGCCTCGGCGTGCGCGCCGGAGTCGAGCAACAGGTCCTCGCCGGTGATGCCGACGTCGAGCTGTCCCGAGCCCACGTAGACCGCGATGTCGCGCGGACGGAGGTAGAAGAACTCGGTGTCGTTGTCGACGTCCTGTAGGACGAGCTCGCGGCTGTCACTGCGCTGGCGGTACCCCGCCTCGGCGAGCATCTGGCAGGCGGGCTCGGACAGCGAGCCCTTGTTCGGTACGGCGATGCGAAGCATGGTGACCTGTCTGTCGGAGGGAAGGGACGGGACGGGTCTACAGATGTCGGTAGACGTCGTCGAGACCGATTCCCTTGCCCAACATGATGACCTGGACACGGTAAAGCAGCTGGCTGATCTCCTCCGCGGTGCGCTCAGCCGATTCGTGCTCAGCGGCCATCCACACCTCGGCGGCTTCCTCGACCACCTTCTTGCCCTGCTCGTGCACGCCGGCGTCGAGCGCGAGCACAGTGCCCGAGCCGTCGGGACGCTCACGCTGTCGGTCGCAGAGCTCGGCGAAGAGCTCGTCGAAGGTCTTCATCGAGAATTGAGCGTACCGGCGGCCCCTCAGCGGTTCCGGCGCAGCCGCCACGAATGCAGCCGGTGATAGCCGCGTACCGACTCAGGCCGCCGCGGCCGCAGCCGGAACCGCTCGTCGCCGGCAAGCGCGTCGTGCATCCCGCGATCGACGAGCACCCACCCCGGCCGGCTGATGGACGTGAGCCGGCTCGCGATGTTCACCGTCGAGCCGTAGACGTCGCCGAGCCGGCTGACCACCGGCCCGAACGCAAGCCCGGCGCGCAGCTCCGGCAGGTCAGCCTGTGCATCCGCCGACTCGACCAGCTCGAGCGCGATGTCCGCGGCGTCGCCGGGACGGTCGGCCTGGAACAGCACCTCGTCCCCGATCGTCTTCACGATCCGTCCGCCGTGCTGGCCGACGATCTCCGTGGACATCGCCTCGAAGGTGTCGAGGGCTGCGGTCAGCTCCGCCTCGGAAACCTTGCGGGTCCACGAGGTGAACCGGGACAGATCGGCAAAGCCGATCGCCATCGTCCTTGGCCCGGCAGTGATCTGGTCGCTGCCCTGCGATGCCAGGCGAGCGATGTAGGCGGCCAGTTGGCGTCGCCAGGCGTAGCCCTGCAGCTGCTCCAGCGTCGGGGCCACGTGGTTGAGCAGCTCTGCGAAGGTGTCTTCTGACTGCAGCAGCTCGGGCCGCTTTGCGAGTTGATCGATCAGGAGCTGACCTTGGTAGGACGCGAGGCGCCAGAAGGTCTGGCCGAACACTCGCGCCACGGCAAGGCGCAGTTCGTCGTCGGCGAAGCCGTAGTCGGCGAGCTCGCGCAGCTTGCGCAGGGCGTCGACGTCGGCGTCGGTGAACGCCACCTCGTCGTCGGCGACCGCCGGGAAACCGAGCGCCTTCCAGAGCCGGCGGGCTTCCTCGCGTTCCATCTCGGCCCGCTCGGCGACCTGCGCCGCGGTGTACTTGCGCCGCCCACCCAGGATCACGTCCTCGGCGCGGTCCAGGAGCTTAGGAACGTCGAGTTCGGAGGCGTCCAACTCCGGTTCGTCAGCGGGCACGAGCGCCGGTCTAGGTGGTGTGGACGATCAGCACGTCCACCGGCGCGCGACGCACCACGTCGAGCGGAACCGAACCGATGATGCGACCTGCCAGCGTGTTCAGGCCGCGGTTGCCGACAACGAGCAGGTCGGCGTCGTGATCCTTGGCCACGCGTTGCAGCACGTCGCCCGGCTTACCCTGCAACGCTGCCAACTCGATCTTGCTGGCGCCTGCCTTGACAGCGCGATCACGGGCCCTGCGCACGGTGTCGTCGGCCGGAGCAGAGCCCATCACCTGGTAGGCCTCGTCGCCAAGCACGTCCTGAGCATGCGGGTCGGGTTTCTCCGGGAAGTAGGCGCACGCGATCACGAGCGTCGCGTCCTCGTCGGCCGCCAACGCGCCTGCGCGGTCGACCGCGCGGAACGAGGTCTCTGACCCATCGGTGCCGACGACGATCGTTCGGTATCCGTCCATGACCATCCTTCTCCCGACGCGGCCTGAAATCCGACCATAGCGGCGCCGCTGACGCGACGCGCGCTGTACGACCTGCCTTGAGCGGTCTCAGCAGCCGGGGAAGCCGGCCAGCGTGACGGCCGTGACGAGCGCGGCGGCGGTCGCCTCATAACCCTTGTCCTCGGACGAGCCGGGCAGGCCGGCGCGCGCGAGCGCCTGCTCCTCGTTGTCGCAAGTGAGCACGCCAAAGCCGATCGGCACGCCGGTGCGCTGCGCGACGAGGGTCAGCCCGGCAGTGGCGCCCTGGCACACGTAGTCGAAGTGCGGCGTGCCGCCACGGATGACGACACCGAGCGCGACGACCGCTTGCGCGCCACTGGCGACGGCGCGAGAAGCGGCGACCGGCAGCTCGAACACGCCGGGAACCCGCAGTTCGCGGGCGTTCTGCACACCGGCTTCGGTGAGCGCGCGCCGCGCACCACCGAGCAGCCCATCCATTACGGTCGCGTGCCACATGCTCGCGATGACGACCACCTTGAGATCGCCGGCACCGTTGATCTCGAGCGCCGGCGCACCCTCTCCACTCACTGGTGGTCGCCCTCCAGATCGCCGGCTAGATCGGCCTCTAGATCGCCTTCTACATCGAGGTGCAGTTCGTGGCCCATGCGATCGCGCTTGGTGAGCAGGTAACGCAGGTTCTCCGGATTCACGTGCGTCGGCAGCGCCTGGCGACCCACGATGCGCAAACCGTAACCTTCCAGGCCAGCGCGCTTGGCCGGGTTGTTGCTCAGCAACACCATCGACCGGATGCCGAGGTCCACCAGGATCTGCGCGCCGGTGCCGTAGTCGCGTGCGTCCGCCGGCAACCCGAGCTCGAGGTTCGCGTCGAGCGTGTCGGCACCCGCGTCCTGCAACTGGTAGGCCTGCAGCTTGTGCAGCAGACCGATACCCCGTCCCTCGTGGCCGCGGATGTAGAGCACCACGCCACGGCCTTCGCGGGCGATCGCCGCCAGCGCCGCATCGAGCTGCGGACCGCAGTCGCAGCGCAGCGAGCCGAACACGTCGCCGGTGAGGCACTCGGAGTGCACCCGCACCAGCACGTTCTCGCCGTCGCCGATGTCGCCGAAGACGAAGGCGACGTGCTCGCGCTGGTCATAGCTGGACGCGTAGCCGACCGCCGTGTATTCGCCGTAGCGCAATGGCACGCGGGCGGAGGCGATCCGCTCGATCAGCTTCTCGAACCGGCGCCGATAAGCGATCAGGTCGGCGATGGAGATCAGGGAGAGATCATGCTCGTCGGCGAACACGCGCAACTCGTCGGCGCGCGCCATGCCCGCCGGGTCCTTCTCGCTGACGATCTCGCAGAGGACGCCTGAGGGGTGCAACCCGGCGAGCACCGCCAGATCCACCGCGGCCTCGGTGTGCCCCGGCCGGCGCAGCACGCCACCGTCCTTCGCGCGCAGCGGCACGACATGTCCCGGCCGGGAGAAGTCCGACGACTTCGATGCCGGATCGGCGAGCATGCGGATCGTGTGCGCGCGGTCGCTGGCCGAGATACCGGTGCTCACGCCTTCGCGCGCGTCGACGGTGACCGCGTACGCCGTGCCGCGCCGGTCCTGGTTGGTGTGATACATCGGCGGCAGGTCGAGCCGCTCGGCGTCTGCCTCGGTGAGTGGCACGCAGATGTAGCCGCTGGTGTACCGCACCATGAACGCCACGAGGTCCGGCGTCGCCAACTCGGCCGCGAAGATCAGGTCGCCCTCGTTCTCACGATCCTCGTCGTCGATCACGACCACGGGCTTGCCCGACTTGATGTCGGCAATGGCCCGCTCGATGGAGTCCAGCCTGACCGTTGTCATCGTCCGCTGACCTCCAGCAGCCGGGCGACGTACTTGGCGAGGACGTCGACTTCGAGATTCACCGGATCACCCGGCGTCTTATCGCCCAGCGTGGTGGCGCGCAGGGTCTCCGGGATCAGTCCGACCTCGAACCAGTCCGAGCCGACACCGGTCACGGTGAGCGACACGCCGTCGACAGCTATCGAACCCTTCTCGGCGACGAAGCGGGCGAGCTGGGCCGGCAGCCCGAAACGCACCAGCTCCCATTCGTCACCCGGCGTGCGAGAGACGACGACCCCCGTGCCGTCGACGTGGCCCTGCACGACGTGCCCGTCGAGGCGCGCATCCGCGCGCACTGCACGCTCGAGGTTCACCCGGTCACCGGGCGCGAGAGTTCCGATGACGGAGCGCTTGAGCGTCTCGCCCATCACGTCGAACTCGATGGAGGCCGGAGATCCCTGCTGCCAGCCGATGACGGTGAGGCACACCCCGTTGATGGCGATGGACGCGCCGTGCCGGAGGTCGTCGGCGATCCGCGTGGCCCGCACCGCGAGTACGGCCGCGTCGCCGCGGTGGCGCACATCGGCTACCTGGCCGACCTCTTCGATGATCCCGGTGAACACTCGCGTCTACTCTCCCGCCGACTGATCGGCCCAGCGCGGCCTGCCGACCACCTTGATGTCGTCGCCGAGCCGGGTTACCGACTCGACGTCAAGCATCAGCGCATCCGCGAGGGTGCCAATTCCCGCATCGCGCAGCGCAGCGGGTCCAGCGCCCAGCAGCATAGGGGCGAGGTAGGCGATCACCTCATCGACGCAGCGGGCCTCCACGAACGCCCCTGCCAGCGTAGGGCCGCCCTCGAGAAGCGCATGGCGAACACCTCGGTCATACAGGGCTTTCATGCCGAATTGCGGCACTGCTGTGTCGAGCACCACTGTTTCCGCGGCGTCGTCGAACACCCGCGCGTCGTCCGGCGCGCGATGCCTGCGGTCAAGTACCACCCGGAGCGGCTGATGGTCGGCAAGAGTGTCGCCGACTCGCACGGTGAGGTGCGGGTCGTCGGCCAGCACCGTGCCGCTGCCGACGAGAACCGCGTCAACGGTGTCGCGCAGGCGGTGCGCGTCCGCGCGAGATGCACTGGAGCTGATCCATTGCGAGCTGTAGTCGGCGGCCGCCACCCGCCCGTCCAGCGTCGCCGCGAACTTCCACGTGACGTACGGCCGCCCGGTACGCATCGCGTGCAGCCAGGGCCGCAGTGCGCCGCTTGCCGCAGCGTGCGACGACACGCCGCTCACGACGTCGACGCCCTTGTCGCGCAGCCAGTCCGCGCCACCGCCGGCCTCCGGATTGGGGTCGTCGACCGCGTACACCACGCGTGCGACGCCGGCCGCGAGAAGCGCCTCGGTGCACGGACCGGTACGACCGGTGTGGGAGCACGGCTCAAGCGTGACGATCGCGGTGCCGCCTGCAGCCGACGTGCCAGCCGCTCGCAGCGCGGTGATCTCGGCGTGCGGTCCGCCGGGCGGTGCGGTGGCGCCCTCACCCACCAGGTCGCCGGAGTTGTCGAGGATCACCGCGCCGACGGCGGGGTTGGGGCTGGTGCGCCCGCGTACCGTCTCGGCAAGCGCGAGCGCACGATGCATCGCGGCCTGCTCAGCGTCGGTGACGTCCATCAGACGGTCATCGTCGCGCGCGCGCGCTCGCGCAGCGCCTCAACGGCAGCGGACGGGTTGTCCGCGCCGTACACCGCCGAGCCCGCCACGAACACGTCGGCCCCCGCTTCAGCGGCGGCCTCGATCGTCTCCGCGGAGATCCCGCCGTCCACCTCGATGAAAAGTCGAAGGTGCCCCGAGCGGACGTGCTCGCGGGCCAGGCGCACCTTGGGCAGCATGTCCGGCATGAACTTCTGCCCCCCGAAGCCCGGCTCCACCGTCATGACGAGCAGCGTGTCGAACTCGCGGAGCAGGTCGAGGTAGGGCTCCAGCGGCGTGCGCGGCTTGACCGACAGCCCGGCGAGCGCGCCCGCGGCGCGGATAGCGCGGGCGGTCTGCACGGCGTCGCGGGCTGCTTCGACGTGAAAGGTCACGTTGGCGGCGCCGCCCTCTGCGTATCCGGGTGCCCACCGGTCCGGATCGTCGATCATGAGATGACAGTCCAGCGGTAGGTCGGTCGCTCGGTGCAGGCTCTCGACGACTGGCAGCCCAATGGTCAGGTTGGGCACGAAGTGGCCATCCATCACGTCGACGTGCAACCAGTCGGCGTTGGAGACCATTTCCGCGGAGTCGGCCAAGCGGGCGAAGTCGGCCGACAGCAGGCTCGGCGCGATCATCGGCTCGACTTGGCTCACTCGACCACTTTATGGCGCAGCGGTTCTGCAGTGCTGCTGCGCCGCCGCTCTAGTGGCGGCTAGTGGCGGCGGAGTGGCGCTGGTCACGACGGACGGCGCAGCAGTGCGCAGAACATCGCGTCAGTGCCGTGCCGATGCGGCCAGAGCTGGACGGTGGGGCCGGCGCCGAGCTCGGGGACGTCCGCGAAGGCCGGACGTGCATCGAGCAGATCGTGGCCTGCGATGATCTCGGTCGTCTCCGCGGGATGTGGCGAACAGGTGACGTAGGCGACCACCCCGCCAGGACGGGCGAGCCGTAGCGCCGCGTCGAGCAGTTCGCGCTGCAGCTGCGCCAGCTCGGGCACGTCGTCTGGTCGGCGCCGCCAGCGGGCCTCTGGCCGCCGGCGCAGCGCGCCCAGTCCGGTGCAGGGCGCGTCCAGCAGGACGCGGTCGAAGCCGCCCTCCGCTGGCGGGAACTGACGCGCGTCGCCGACGCGTACGTCGACCGACCACGGACGGGTGACCCGACGCACCAGTTCGGCGCGATGCTCACGCAGCTCGTTGGCGGTGAGCGTTGCACCGCGTCCGGCCGCCAGCGCAGCGAGCAGCGCCGCCTTGCCGCCCGGCCCGGCACAGAGGTCCAGCCAGCGCTCGTCGCGGCCCTCGAGGGGTGCGGCGGCGAACGCCAGGGCGCAGAGCTGGCTGCCCTCGTCCTGGACACCGGCCCGGCGCCCGCGTACCGCCGGCAGGCTGCCCGGGTCACCACCGGACATGCGCACGGCGTAAGGCGAGTAAGGGCCCGGCTCCCCCTCCGCCTGCGCGAGCAGCTCGTCGCGCGTGATCAGGCCCGGCCACGCCACGAGGTGCGTCCGCGGGCGAGCGTCGTCGGCGGCCAACGCGCGCTCGGTCTCCCCCATATCTCCGTTCAGTGCCTGCGCGAACGCCGCGGCGATCCACTCCGGATGCGAGGTACGGACCGCGAGCGCGCCCAACTCGCTCGCGCCGGCGGTCAGTTCGTCCAACCAGGCGTCCCAGCTGAGCGTGACCACCCGGCGCAGGACCGCGTTGACGAAACCCGCGGCCCGGCCGTGCCGCACCGCATGCGCGAGGTCGACCGTGGTCGCGACCGCCGCGTGCGGTGGGACCCGGGTGCGCAGTGCCTGGTACGCGCCCAGGCGCAGCAGGTCCAGCACACCCGATTCGACGTCGGCGAGCGGCCGGTCGACGCATCGCCGCAGGATGTCGTCCAACGTGCCCAATGCGCGCAGGGTGCCGTAGCCCAGCTCGGTCGCGAGCGCCGCGTCGCGGCCGCTGACGTGGTGCGCCTCGAGCAGCCGCGGCAGTGCGAGGTTCGCGTAGGCGTCCTGCTCGGCGACCGTGCGGAGCAGTTCATAGGCCACCACGCGAGCCGGATCGGCCGGCGCGCGACCGGCTCGACGGCGTTCAGGCAAAACTCTCGCCTTCCGCAATGCGTGCTCCACGTGCCCAAGCTGCGGCCGGCATCGGCCGCCTGCCCGGCGGCTGAACCTCACCGAGCTCGAC
>DATFTS010000391.1:0-5517 GCA_035261645.1 Jatrophihabitans sp.
AACCAGCGGTTCAGCTCGCGGGCCCGGTTCCGTCTCCACACCACCGCGAACCAGATCGCCAGTGCGAGCATGGCAAAGCCGGTCAACACCATCACGTCGAACGAGAGGTGCACGATCGAGACCAGATCGTCGCGCGGGCGAACCGCCGGGGGGATGGCGTTCAGGCCCTTGATGCGCGTGGACGGACTGAAGCCGGACAGGAGGGACGCCCCGTCGGGGATCTGCAGACCGTAACGCAGATGGCCGTTGATCATCACGCCGCCGAGCGTCTCGGGCACGTGCGCGGACGTTTGTGCCAGCCCCTCGATCGCGGCGAACTTCGCCGACTCGCGGTGGAAGACGTAGCGGGCGATGAAGTCGCCCATCACGATCTGCAACGGAATCGCAATGGCGGCGACGGTGAACGGCACCACCAAACCGACGTGGTGGTAATGGTCGTGACGGCCGCGCAACATCCCCACCGCGTACACCCCGGCAACGCAGAAACCAGCCACTACATAGGCGGCGAGCAGCATGTGCACCGACTCGTACCAGAAGGCGTCGCTGAAGAACACCCGCCACACGTTGACGTTGGTGACGTGCCCGTGCGACATGGTGAAGCCGCCCGGCGTGTTCATCCAGCTGTTGGCGGCGACGACGGACAGCGTCCCGCCGACGCCACTCAGCACGACTGGCAGTCCGGTCCAGAAATGCAGCCACGGCGGCAGGCGCGTCCAGCCATAGATGTAGATCGCAATGAAGATCGCCTCGAGGAAGAAGAAGATCCCCTCGACGGCGAATGGGAACCCGTAGGCCGCGCCGTACCGGCCCATCAGTCCCGGCCACAGCAGTCCCATCTCGAACGTGAGCACGGTGCCTGAGACAGCGCCGACCGCGAACAGCAGCGCGGCGACCTTCGACCAGCGCTGCGCGAGCAGCAGCGCATCGGAGTCGTTGCGGCGCAGTCCCCGCCAGTTGGCGAGCATCATGATGAACGTGAAGGCCAGCCCGAAGGGCACCAGGATGATGTGAAACCCGAGCGTGAACGCCATCTGCTCGCGAGCGGGCAGCAACTGCGACGGCTCGCCGGCGGCCATCGGGGCCAACGATGTTGTTAGTGCAGTCAGCACATGAGTCGAGGTACCCCCACGCCGACCGCAGCGATCACACCTGCATTGAGCTTGCGACCCGGGCCTGCCCGGTCTTCTGGGCCGCTACACAGGCTCTCCCCGGGGCGGCAAGAGAACGGCGATGGGACCACCGGGTAGAGGAGAGGTTCTACCCGTGGTTGGGTGCGCCGCCGAATGTCGGTCTCAATGATCGATGGCATGACAACTATGGATTCCGAAGACGTCGTTACCGTTCGCGGGCTGCGTAAGTCCTACGGTGGGCGCGTCGTCGTCGACGAGATGGATCTGGATGTGCGTGCGGGCGAGGTTGTCGGCCTGATCGGCGCGAACGGTGCGGGCAAGACGACGACGGTGGAGTGCATCCAAGGCCTGCGACGACCGGATGCCGGCACGCTGCGCGTGCTGGGTACCGATCCGGTCCGCGAGCCTGGGCGGGTGCGCACGCTGATCGGCAGCCAGTTGCAGGATTCGGCATTGCCCGACCGGTTGCGGGTGTCCGAGGCAGTCGATCTTTTCGCGACGGGCCGCGGCCGGGACCGCCACGAATTGCTCGAGCGCTTCGGGCTCACGGCCCGGCGCCGGGCCGCATTCGCCTCGCTGTCCGGCGGCGAGCGGCAGCGGCTCTTCCTCGTGCTCGCGCTGCTGAACCGGCCGCGGCTGGTGGTGTTGGACGAGCTCACCCAGGGCCTGGACCCGGCCGCTCGGCGCGACGTGTGGGCAGCGGTTGCGCAACTACAGCGGGAAGGAACCACGGTTCTGCTCGTCACCCACGAACTCGATGAGGCCGAGGCGCTGTGCGGACGGGTGATCGCGATGCGCAATGGCCGGATCCTTGATCAGGGCCGCCCCGCCGAACTGGTCGCGCGGCACGCGGGCTGGGCACGCATCAGTTTCACGGCGCGCGATCCCGGCTTGGTGGAGGGTCTGCGTCGCCTGCCCGGCGTGCGGCAGGTCGACATCGCCGCCGACCGCGTGCAGGTGCACGGTGACCGGCGCTCGATAGCGCAGGTCGGGGCCGAGCTGGTCCGTCGCGGCGAGGTGCCCGCCGATCTCGACGTGGTGCTGCCTGATCTGGAAGCTGCGCTGCTGCACCTGCTCGACGCCCCGCTCGACCCAAAAGCTGATGATCGAGAGCTGGTGAACCTCCGATGACCTCCGCCGCTACCCGGCTGATCCGCGCCGAACTCCGCCTGACCATGCGCGATCCGCTCGTGCTCACGTTCGTGCTCGTCTTCCCGATCGTGACCATGCTGATCATCGGCGGTGCCTTCGGGACGACGCCGGACGTCGCCTTCGAGCACCAGAACCCGGCGCACTGGTACGTCGCGTCCTACTTCACCGTGGTGATCGCGGCGACCGGGCTGGTCATGTTGCCGGTGCACCTGGCCGCCTACCGCGAGCGGGGCGTGTTGCGCCGGTTCGCGGCGGCCGGCTTCCCGCGTTGGTCGTTCGCGCTGGCCGAGTTGACGCTCGGCCTCGCCACGATCGCGGTTGCCGGCGTCCTCCTGCTCGTCGTGGCCGCCCCCGTCTACGGCATCCCGGCGGTGCACGATCTCGGCCGAGTCGCGCTCGGGCTGCTGTTCGGCTCGATCGGGTTCATCAGCATCGGTGTCCTGCTCGGCACCCTGCTGCCGTCTGCGCGCGCCGCCCAAGCGGTCGGACTGATGCTCTTCTTCCCGTCGTTCCTGCTCGGCGCCGGCGGGCCACCGCCACACGTGATGGGCTCGGCACTGCGGCACGTCGGTGACGCGCTACCGCTCACGTGGGTGACCACCTCGATCCGACAGCCGTGGCTCGGCATCGGCACGCCCACCGGCACACTGGTCCAGGTGATCGCGCTGGCCGTCGTCGCCACGGCGGTTGCGGCCCGTCGAGCCGCCCTCTGACGCGTAGGCTCCGCACGATGCTCAGCCTGAGGGCGACCCCGGCACCGCCGCCTCGTGCTGCGGAGTGGGCGGTGTTCGGCGCGCTCGTGGTGTTCGTCGCCGCAGGCACGACGCGGCGCGCGCTGGACGATCCGCTGCTCGCCGCCTTCGGCGGTGCCATCGCGCTCGGGTTCGGCGCGGCCTCGATCCTCGGGCCGCGGCGGTATCTCGTGCCCGCGGCCGCGCTCGCCACCGCCGGCGTCGCGCTGCTCGGCAACGGGACGTCGTCGAACGTCGGCTGGTTCGCCCTGCCGGTGCTCGCCGCCTGGTGCGCGATGTCCGCGCCGCTGCTCGTCGTCGGTGGCTACTTGGCCGGATCGGTGGCCCTCCTCGTCGGCGAGGCGATCTTCACCGACCACGACCCCGGCTGGGCGGCGTGGATCGCCGGCACGTCGTTCAGCGCGGTTGCGAGCTTCTTCGGACGCCGGCAGCGCGACCTGCTCGCCGAACTACGCGCGGCGCAGGCGGGTCTTGCCCAGCGCGCGCAGGCCGAGGAGCGCAACCGCATCGCCCGCGAACTGCACGACGTGATCGCGCACAGCCTCACCGTTTCGCTGCTGCACGTCTCGTCCGCGCGGTTGGCCCTGGACGAGGACCGCGACGAGGCGGTGCGCGCACTCGACGAGGCCGAGCGGCTGAGCCGGCAGAGCCTGGACGAGGTGCGCCATGCGGTCGGGTTGCTGCGCCGCGACGGCACGTCCGACCCCACCGCGCCGCTGCCGGGAAGCGTCGACGTACCCGCGCTCGTCCAACGGTTCCGCGCCGCGGGTGCTGATGTCCGGGCGGGCGTGACCGGCGACCTCACGACGCTGCCCAGCACCGTCGGCCTAGCGACGTACCGGATCCTGCAGGAGGCGCTCACCAACGCCGTCAAACACGCGCCGCACGCTACGGCGATCGTCCAAGTCACGGTGGCCGGCGAAGCGGTGCGGTTGTCCGTCAACTCATCAGGTCCGCCTCGCCGCGGAACCGGGCTCGGTCTGCTCGGCATGCGTGAACGGGCAGAATCGCTCGGTGGCCGCTTCGCCGCCGGACCGGGCGGCGACGGGTGGCTGGTCAGCGCGGAGATCCCGCTGTGACGGCTCCGGTCCGGGTGCTCATCGTCGACGACCAGGAACTGGTCCGAACCGGACTGCGCGGCATCCTGCGCGACCGCCTCGGTTTCGACGTCGTCGGCGAATGCGCGGACGGTGCAATGGTGCCCGCCGCGGTCACCACGCTGCGCCCCGACGTCGTGCTGATGGACGTCCGCATGCCGACCGTCGACGGCGTCACCGCGACCCGCGAGCTGCGCCGCAACCCGGACGCTCCGCCAGTGCTCGTCCTCACCACCTTCGACGACGACGAAGCGCTGGCCGGAGCGCTCCGCGCAGGCGCCTCCGGATTTCTGCTGAAGGGCGTGCCGGCACAGGACCTGCAACGCGCGGTACGCACCGTCGCCGAAGGCGGCGCATGGCTTGACCCCGCAGTGACCGGACGCGTGCTGTCGACCTACCGCGCTGCGCCGGCCCGGCCCGACACGGCTGTTCTCGATGTGCTCACTAGCCGCGAGCGGGAAGTGCTCGCGCTCATGGGCACTGGCCGCACGAACGCCGAGATCGCCGCAGACCTCGTCCTTGGCGAGGGCACCGTGAAGACGCACGTCAACCGCATCTTCAACAAGTTGCAGCTACGCGACCGCGCCGCCGCCGTCGTCTTCGCCTTCGACAGTGGGTTGGTCACGCCGAAGCGCACTTGACCTGACCGGTGGCCTGTCCACTCCGGCGTTGTCTCGAAACGGTTCGTGCACGGTGAGTCCACTACGCTGAATACGGCTGCGGCTCAAGGGCCGGAGTTCTCTTGCGGGTTTCTTGCTGCCCCGCCCTCGTAGCTCAGGGGATAGAGCGCCGGACTCCTAAGCCGGGCGTCGCAGGTTCGAATCCTGCCGGGGGCACGTTGTACGCGCCGACCGGCGCCATCGCCGCGCCGTGAGCGGAGCACCACCGATCAACCGGTCGGCCGGCGCGCCAGATCGGCGGTGGCCGGCACCGGCGGCTGCGGCGGTTGCAGGCCTTGGGCGACAGCGATTCGGGCGTCATCCGGGCGCACCGTCGACAGCTGGGTCGAGTCGGGCGGAAGGATCGTCTGGAACAGCCAGTCCACCGCCACCCGGACCCGTTTCGGGGTGGAGGGCAGCGCATACAGGTGGTAGCCCCGGGTCACCACCTTCGCCAGCGGGCCGGTCACCGGCACACCGAGCGGCTTGGCAACCGCGTCCCAGCCGCCGAGGTCGGCGACCAGGCCGAGATCGCGGTGCCGGTAGCGCCGCGGCCGCCCGACCCCGAGGCTGGCGGCGATGTTGCGGCCCATGACCGTCCCTTGCCGCTGGCGTGCTGCGCGGTCTGCGGCGCGTCCGGATGGCCATCCGGGCCCGGTCGCACGGCCAGGTCGGGCACGGCGGCCGCGTCACCGGCCGCCCACAGGTCCGCGGCGTCCTTCACGGA
>DATFTS010000392.1:0-2399 GCA_035261645.1 Jatrophihabitans sp.
GAGCGCGTCGATGTGACGGCCGATCAGCTCCTCGATCTTGCCGCCACTCCGGGAACCCGCACTGCTGAGGGGCTGCGCAACGCGGTCGCCGTGGCGCTGCGGTACATCGGTGCGTGGCTGGGCGGAACCGGCGCCGTTGCGATCTTCAATCTGATGGAGGACGCTGCGACTGCAGAGATCGCGCGCTCGCAGGTGTGGCAATGGTTGCACAACGACGTCGTCCTCGATACGGGGGAGAAGGTCGACCGCGACCTGGTACAGCGAGTGGTCGAGGAGGAGTATTCGGCCGTCCTCAGCGAGGTCGGCGACCCGCACGGCTACTACGCCGAGGCACGGCAGCTCTTCGAACGAGTGGCGCTGGACGACAACTACGTCGACTTCCTGACCGTCGCGGCCTACGACCTGGTGACGTGACGATGCTGGACGCGTTCAACAGCGCCGCAGCTGACGAGCTACGCACATCGTTGCGTGCCTGCTGTGCCGCGGATGCGTGGATCGAGGCGATCATCGCGGGTCGCCCGTACGCCGACGAGGCACGGCTCGCTGCGGTGTCGGACGCGGCGACGGCTGCGCTCGACGACACCGGGCTCGGCGAGGCGCTCGCCGGTCACCCACGCATCGGCGACCGAGGCCACGGCTGGTCACGGCAGGAGCAGTCGGGGATGGCCGGCGCGTCGGCCGACGTGCAGACCGAGCTGGCGGCTGCGAACGCCGACTACGAGCGTCGCTTCGGGCACGTCTACCTGGTGTGTGCGACGGGACGCAGCGCGACCGAGCTGCTCGCGATCTGTCGTGCGCGACTCGGCAACGACCCCGACGACGAGCGTGCTGTCGTGCTCGGCGAGCTGGCGAAGATCAACCGTCTGCGCCTGGAGAAACTCCTGCATCCGGAGGCTGCGCGGTGAGCCTGTCCACCCATGTCCTCGACGCGACGTCGGGATCGCCGGCGGTTGGTGTCGAGGTACGCGTCGAATCGTGTGTCGAGGGCACCTGGCAGCCGTTGGGTGCCGGCGTCACCGACGCCGACGGCCGCATCGGCGAGCTCGCGACGCCAGGGGTCGGCGTCCACCGGATCACCTTCGACACCGCCGCCTACTTCGAACGAGCTGGCGTACGTGGGTTCTATCCCGAGGTGAGCGTTACGTTCGAGGTAGTCGACGGCAACGCGCACCACCACGTGCCGCTACTGCTGAGCCCCTTCGCGTACTCCACCTACCGCGGCTCATAGTCGCGAGTTGATCTCGGTTGGGACGTTCGTGCGGGCGTACAAGTCAAGCCTGTCCGTTGCGCGGTAATTGCCCAATCACTTGATGACGCGACGTATTTCTGGACGAGCCCGCGGATTCCTTCAGGGGTAGGCTGCGTCAGCTGACAGCGCACCGCAGGTACGCCGTACCTGATCTGTACGGTTCGGGGGAATCAGGTTGCGACGGGGGAAACTGCGCGTACGCGCGCGCCGGGTTCATGGCGCGCTGTGCGCAGCGCTGCTGACGGTCGTGTCAGTGGGGGTCGTGCTAGCCGCGCCTGCTGGAGCAGACGCGAGTGCGTCGGCAACCGAGACAACCCTCGGCTACAACAACGCTCGCACCAATTGGGACGCCGACGAGCCGGGGCTGACGCCGACGTCCGTGACGGCAAGTGACTTCGGCAAGATCTTCGACACCACGCTGCCCGGCACGACGTCCACGACGCCGAACCAGTTGTATGCCCAGCCGATCCTTGCGCACGGCACGCTGATCGTGGCCACGGAGGAGAACCTGGTCGCCGGTCTTGATCCGCAGACGGGAGCGCTGAAGTGGAAGCGCTCGCTGGGCATACCGTGGACCCCGAACGGCTGTGGCAACCTCACTCCGCACGTCGGTGTCACGGCCACTCCGGTGTACGACCCGGATACCGACACCGTCTACGTGAGTGCGAAGGCGGTCGACGACGGCACGACGTACCAGAAGCTGCACGCGCTCGACCCGTCGACCGGACAGGAGCGTGCCGGCTGGCCGGTGACGATCAGCGGCACGCTCAACGGGATCAGGTTCAACGCCGACAATGCGAACCAGCGTGCAGCACTGTTGCTGCTCGACGGTTCGGTTTACCTCGGCTTCGCCAGCCACTGCGACCTGGGTCAGTACGTCGGGTGGGTCGTGGGCGTGAACACCGCCAGCCGCCAGCTGTCGATCTGGGCGTCGGAGACGAACCAGTCCTCCGATGAGGGCGGTATTTGGCAGTCAGGCGGCGGGCTGGTGTCCGACGGACCGGGGCGCATCCTGCTCGCTACGGGCAACGGTGTGTCACCTCCGCCCGGCCCGGGATCGCAGCCGCCCAGCACGCTCGCCGAATCGGTGGTCCGTTTGCAGGTGGGCGGGGGCGGAATCCTCGCGGCAAAGGACTTCTTCAGCCCGGCC
>DATFTS010000393.1:0-5046 GCA_035261645.1 Jatrophihabitans sp.
GGCTACGTGACGGCTACGCAGAACAAGCAGGCCGGCCAGGAGATCGGCCGCATCCCGGTCGACTCGATCTACTCGCCGGTGCTGAAGGTCACCTACAACGTCGAGGCGACGCGTGTCGAGCAGCGGACGGACTTCGACCGGCTGGTGGTGGACGTCGAGACGAAGAGCTCGCTCACGCCACGCGACGCCGTCGCGTCCGCCGGTCACACCCTCGTCGAGCTGTTCGGGCTCTTCCGCGAGCTGAACGAGGAGGCCGAGGGCATCGACGTCGGCCCGTCGCCGCAGGAGGTCGCGGACATCGCGGCGTTCTCGATGCCGATCGAGGACCTCGATCTGACGGTGCGGTCGTACAACTGCCTCAAGCGCGAGGGCATCCACACCGTGGGTGAGCTCGTCGGGCGCAGCGAGGCCGACCTGCTCGACATCCGCAACTTCGGCTCGAAGTCGATCGACGAGGTCAAGGTCAAGCTCGCTGGGCTCGGCCTGTCGCTCAAGGACAGCCCGCCCGGATTCGCGTTGCCGAGTTCGGTGGAGTCCTACGGCGACGACGACTTCGGCGACGAGACCGACTACGCCGAGACCGAGCAGCTCTGAGTTCCACTCCGCAGATCTAGGAGCACGACATGCCTACCCCTACCAAGGGACCGCGCCTGGGCAGTGGCCCGGCCCACGAGCGGCTGATGCTGGCGAACCTCGCCACGTCGCTGTTCGAGCACGACCGGATCACGACCACCGAGGCAAAGGCCAAGCGGTTGCGTCCGCTCGCCGAGCGGCTGATCACCTTCGCCAAGCGCGGCGACCTGCACGCCCGTCGCCAGGTGATGACGGTCATCCGTGACAAGGACGTCGTGCACAAGCTGTTCGCCGAGATCGGCCCGAAGTTCGCCAGCCGCCCCGGCGGCTACACCCGGATCGTCAAGACCGGGCCACGCAAGGGCGACAACGCGCCGATGGCGGTGATCGAGCTGGTCGAGGAGCGGACCTCCGTGGTCAGCGAGGCCGAGCGCGCTCGTGGCACCCAGGTCGCTGCCAAGAAGGCGCCCGCCGGGCGGACCCGGGAGATCGCCGAGGACGCGGCAGCCGACTCGGCGACCGCAGCCGGTGTTGCCGCCGCTGCGGCCGAGGAGGAAGCCACGTCCACCGCGGACGGCGCGACTGACGAGCAGGAGGGTCTGGCGGCCCTCGGGTTCGCTGATGACGAGGCTCCCGAGGAGACCGTCGGCGACGAGCCTGCGGCGGGCGCCGAGGCTGCCGCTGGTGACGAGCCTGCGGACGAGCCCGCCGAGGAGAAGCCCTCCGAGGACTGACGCTGTCCGACGAACTGATCGAGGCGGGCCCGCTGGTGCGGGTCCGCCTCGACGTTTCTTACGAGGGCAGCGACTTCTCCGGTTGGGCGGCGCAGCCCGGCCGGCGCACCGTCCAGGGCGAGCTCGAGGCAGCGCTGCGCACCGTGCTCCGCGCGCCTGACGTGGCCCTCACCGTGGCAGGTCGCACCGACGCCGGCGTGCACGCGATCGGTCAAGTGGCCCATTGTGACCTGCCCGCACTGCCGGGCGATCTCGTCCACCGGCTCGCTGGCGTGCTTGCACCCGATGTGCGGGTCCGCGCTGCGCGTCAGGTGCCGGACGCGTTCGACGCCCGATTCTCGGCGCTTTGGCGTCGCTACGTCTATCGGATCAGTGACGCCCGTGAAGGCGTCGACCCGCTGCGCCGGCGCTTCGTCCTGGACTGGCGGCGGCCACTCGACGTCGCGGCCATGGCGATCGCCGCGACGGCGCTGCTCGGGCTGCATGACTTCGCTGCGTACTGCCGTCAGCGCGAGGGGGCGACGACGGTCCGGACGCTCGAACGGCTGTCCGTCGAGCGCGTCGGGGACGACGTGGTCTGCGAGGTGGTGGCCGATGCGTTCTGCCACTCGATGGTGCGTTCGCTCGTCGGGGCGCTGCTCGCCGTCGGGGACGGACGCCGGCCCGCCGACTGGCCGGGATCGCTGCTCGCCCGCGACCGGCGCGCGGACGAGGTGATGGTGGCGCCGGCACACGGCCTCACGCTGGTCGAGGTCGCCTACCCGCCGAACGACCAGCTCGCGGCGCGGGCCGCCGAGACCCGCGCGCGCCGCAGCTAGAACCCCCTACCGTCGCGAGTACGCCCTACCTTCGGCAAGTTGTCCGCGCGTGCGGCCGTTCTGGCGCCTAGAAGCGCGGACAACTTCGGCGGTGGACGCCGTACCGTCGCGAGTTGTCCGCGCGTGCGGCCGCTCTGGCGCCCGGAAGCGCGGACAACTTCGCTGGTGGGGCCGGGTGGGACGCGCGGGCTAGCCGAGGATGGCGTTGAGCAGGCGGTAGCAGCGCTCGATCATCTGCTCGGCGGACTCCTCGGGGTGCTCCAGCCACCACTCGACCACCGAGTTGACGATGCCCATCCACACGGCGGTCAACGCCTCGGCGTCCTTCGCGCTCGCGATGCCGCGCGCCTGCAGGAATCGCGCCGACCCGCTCGCCGCGATCTGCATCGTGCGGGCGCGGTAGTCACCGGCCGCGGCGGCAATTGCCCCGGACGTGGGCATGGACGGGTCGAACAGCATCCGCCAGGCATGCCGTTGCGGCTCGAGCGCCTCGAAGATCGCCCGCAGCGGGTAGATGCGAGAGACAACTGAGTCGTCGACGTCCAGCTCGGCGTCCTCCAGCCGGCCGAGCAGGTCTCCGGAGACGGCATGCAGGCAGGCGAGGTAGAGGCCGTCCTTCGAGCCGAAGTACTGGTAGATCAGCGGCTTCGAGATGCCGGCGCGGCGCGCGATGTCCACCATCGAGGCGCCCGCATACCCATTCACGGCGAACTCGTCGATCGCCTCGTGCAGGATCTGCTCCTCGCGTTCGGCCCTGGGCACGCCCTTGGTACCGATCACGCCGCTGGACATGCGCCAGATCTTACCTTAGGGTAAGTGACCCACGGGTCAGTTAGCCGATGGAGGCGCAAGAGATGGGGTCGAACCTGCGCGATCCGGTGATCTTCGCGATTCCGGTGTTCGTGCTGTTCATGTCCCTCGAGATGGTCTCGATGCGCTACCTCGATGACGACCGCCACCCACGGACCGCCGGTTACGAGCGCCGGGACACCCGGACGAACGTCTTCATGGGTGTCGGCTCGCTCATTGTGAACGGCGCTGCCCGCGTGGCCGCGCTGCTCGGCTATTCGGCGTTGTACCTGCTCACGCCGCTGCGCCTCGACCCGCACCGCTGGTATACGTGGGTCTTCGCGCTGCTGGCCGTCGACCTGCTCTTCTACACCGAGCACCGCGCGGCGCACCGGGTACGGATCCTGTGGGCCGCGCACCAGGCGCACCACAGCAGTCAACGGTTCAACCTCTCCACGGCGGTCCGCCAGAAGTGGAACCCCTGGTGGGAGCTGCTCGTCTGGATCCCGCTCCCGCTGCTCGGCCTGCCACCGTGGATGATCTTCACTGCGTTCTCGTTCAACCTGATCTACCAGTTCTTCGTGCACACCGAGCGGATCGAGCGCATGTGGGCGCCGATCGAGTTCGTCTTCAATACCCCGTCGCACCACCGTGTGCATCACGCCAGCGACGTCGACTACCTCGACAAGAACTACGCCGGCGTACTGATCATCTGGGACCGCATGTTCGGCAGCTTCGTTCGCGAGACGCACCGGCCGGCGTACGGGCTGACGAAGAACATCGACAGCTACAACCCGTTCAAGCTGCAGTACTACCTCTACGGCGAGATATGGCGGGACGTGAAGCGGGCGGACTGCTGGCGCGAGCGGTTGGGCTACGTGTTCGGCCCGCCCGGCTGGACACCGAAGCCGTCAACTGCGGCCGTGGACGCGCTCGAGACGGCCGCGGCATAGCTTCAGTAGAACGCCAGGTGGTCGCGCTTGCACCACTCGAGCATCGCCGGCCACTCGCCGTAGCCCGACTCGAGGTTGAGGTGCCCGCCGCCGGGCACGATCGTCGTCGCCATCTTCAGCGCAAGCCCGTATGCGGCGGCGATGCCTTCGGGCAGGTACGGGTCGTCATCACCCGCAACGAGCACCGTCCCATCCGCGCCGTAACGCACGATGTCGACATCCAGGGGCGGCGGGAAGAAGCCGGCGATCTCTTCGATCTTCGTCTGCGGCGAGGGCGGCGCGACGAGGACCACGCGGGCCGCGCGCGGTGACGACCCCTGCGCCGCCACATGGTGCAGCCACAACACGGCGCCGAGCGAATGCGCGACCACGTCGTACTCGTCAGGCGGCAGGTCGGCCACTGCCTCGCGCAGAGCAGTGAGCCAGTCGCCGAGGTCCGGACGGTCTAGATCGGCGAACGCCGGTCGGCGCGTCTCGCGCCCGGCGGCGGCCAACTGCGCCTCGAGCCACGTCTGCCAGTGCCCGTCCCCGGATCCCTGCCAGCCGGGGATGACGACGGTGGGCACGGTGCGAGACGGTCGGCGCGGCACGCCCGCAGCCTATGCCGCATGGACGAGCCCGATCACGATCAGGAACTGCGCCAGGTGGTACGTCACGATGATCAGCAGCGAGCGTTGCCGCATCGGTGCGACGAACCGCTCGCGGGCGATCAGCGTGTCGGAGATCAGGAAGATTACGGCGCCGAGCGCCGTCGCGATGATCGCGGTGCCCACCCCCAACACGGTCATCGCCGCCAGCACCGCGGCGTAGGTCGCCACGACGAAGGCAAGCTCGCGTCCCGCCGATCGCGCGACACCACGCAGCACGGCCGGCAAGGTCAGCCCCGCGATACCGGCCGCGACGAGCGCGCCGGCGACGGCCTCGATGCCGTGGATACCCGCGTGCAGGAACGCGACGATGTACCAGATGTGCCCGAGCAGGAACGCGCCGAGACCGAGCACGAACGGCAGGTCTGTGCTGCCGTCGCTGAACATCAGGCCGATGTCACCGATCAGCCCGAACGCGAGCGCGCCGAGCACCCACGGCTTGAGATCCCCGAGGTCGGCGGTCGCAGCGGCGGCGAGCAGCAGCGCCATGGTGGCCGGCTTGAGCAGGTGTTCGACGCGGAAGAGCCGCTGC
>DATFTS010000394.1:0-2814 GCA_035261645.1 Jatrophihabitans sp.
GAGCGGCAGCTCGCAAATCGCCCGCGGCAGCGGGCAACTGCCGGCGCCAGCCGGTGGGTGGGCGGGAGCGCGCGGAGTGGGTGCGGGAGGGAGCGGAGCGACCGGAGCGCCTGCGGAGCACGCGGGGGGCTACCACTACCACATCCACCCGTCACCCACATCCGCTCACAAGCCACGTCTACTCGGTGGGTGCACCGCATGCACCACTCGCCACGGTCGGCCACGCGTAGCACGTCCGCCTAGTAGTCACCCGCGAGCGGTAGCTCGCAACTCCCGGCGTTAGACGGGCACTGCCGGCGCTTAGCCGGTGGGTGGGTGGGAGCGCGCGAAGCGGGTGCGGGAGGGAGCGGAGCGACCGGAGTGCCTGCGCAGCACGCGGGGGCGATTACCCCCACCCGTCACCACACATGCTTACCCACCATGCTCGCCAGTCGGTGCACCACGTGCACCAGGTCAAGTCCTGTGGAGTGGTGTACGACGTTTGGTGATTCGTCGTTGTCTGGTTAGGCGCTGAGCGCGCCGGGGGTTTGGGTGGTTTCCTCCTCGGGTGTGGTGGTGTTGATGAGGGTGAGTCGGCTGCGGTGGAGGGCGTCGAGGCCGAGGTAGCGGCGGCCGTCGGCCCATTCGTCGTGTTGTTCGGCCAGGACGGCGCCGACGAGTCGGATGATCGAGCCTCGGTCGGGGAAGATGCCGACGACGTCGGTGCGGCGGCGGATCTCGCGGTTGAGGCGTTCGTTGGGGTTGTTCGACCAGATCTGTCGCCAGACATCGCGCGGGAACGCGGTGAACGCGAGCACCTCGGCGCGGGCGTCGTCGAGGTGGGCGTGCACCTCGGGCAGGCTGGTTTCGATCTGGTCGAGGAGTTTGTCGTACTGCGCGTGCACGGCGTGAGCGTCGATCTGGTCGAACACCGAGTGCAGCATCGCCTTGACGCCACCCCAGGCATGTTTGGGGCAGATGCTCATCAGGTTCGCGGTGTAGTGGGTGCGGCAGCGCTGCCAGGACGCGCCGGGCAGGTTCGCGCCGATCGCGTCGACCAGCCCCGCGTGCGCGTCGCTGGTGACGAGCGCGACGCCGTTGAGGCCGCGGGCGACGAGATCTTTGAAGAACGAGTTCCAGCCGGCACCGGACTCGGCCGTGGAGGTAGCGACACCGAGGATCTCGCGGAACCCGTCGCCGTTGACACCGGTGGCGACCATGACCGCGATCTTGATCACCCGGCCACCCTCGCGGACCTTCATCGTCAACGCATCAGCGGCTACGAACGTATGAGGTCCCTCGTTCAGTGGCCGCTCACGGAAGTCGCGCACGAGCTCGTCCAGATCCCGGGCCATCACGCTGACCTGCGACCTGGACAGGCTGGTGATGCCCAGCGACTGCACTAGCCGGTCCATCCGCCGGGTCGACACCCCGAGCAGATAGCACGAGCAGATAGCACGTGGCCACCACCGACGTGAGCGCCGCCTCAGCACGTCGGCGCCGCTCCAGCAGCCAGTCGGGGAAGTAGGTCCCTTCGCGCAGCTTCGGGACTGCGACATCCAGCGTGCCGACCCGGGTGTCCAGCTCGCGATGGCGATACCCGTTGCGGGAGTTCACCCGGCCCGGGTCACGCGTCCCGAACGCGGCACCACACACGCTGTCGGCGTCCGCGGACAGCAACGTGTTGATGAACCCTTCCATCAACTCCCGGAGCAGGTCCGGGCTGGCCTGCTCGAGATGCTCGTGCAAGAACTCGGCAGGGTCGATACTGGGCTGTGCGGTCATCGCAGTGCTCTTCTCTTCGAGTGGGTTGTGAGAGATTCCTCGAAGAATCACGCGGTGACCGCACCCACGTCCACACCCGGGCCAGCCACCACGCCATACACCACTCTGATGGACGCAACTCCGACGAACCGCCGGCGTTGACGACCGGATGGGCGTCGGCTGACTCCAAGGAAGTCTCGGCGCTTGTGTGCACCTGGCGGTGTGATCTCAGATGGATCCGCCGCGAGACCACGAGAATCTGGGATATCTGATCTCGACAAGGGCGGCGGCAAGGGCGAGCCTGGTCCGTGCGGCGGGTCCGAGGCAATCCATGGGCTAGGCCTCCCAGCGGACGGGATATGAGTCGAGCATGAAACGCTTGCTTAGACCGCCGCGCACGAGACTAAGCGATCGTTCGCCCACAGGACTGTCCGGACTCGGCCAGCCCGCTGCGCTCAGCCCTGGTATGCCGGCGCGCGGTCTCGCGGACGACGACCAGCCCAGCCGGACGCGGGTCACGACGCCGCGCTTGGCCAGGGCGGACGCTGAGCACGAGGACGATCAGGGCACGTGCGAGCTTCGTGAGGATCCTTCAGCGGGCGTACCGAGGATGTTGATCTCGGCGGCCGACGCGAAGTTCCCGCCGCCGGCCAGCGCCTGCAGGCGTACGTACCGGGCGGTGCGGTCGGCGAACGCCGCGGACTTCTGCGCCGGATTGCCGGGCCAGTCACCCACTGCGACCTGGGTGAAGTTCTGCCCGTCCGGGCTGACCGAGATCGTGTAGGAGGTGATGTTGCCGTTGCCGTTGTTGTCCTGGCGGGGCAGGTAGAGCAGCCCGCTGACGTCGTAGTTCGCGCCGAGGTCAAGGGTGATCTCGTGTGGCAGCGGCTGGTAGGGGTCCCACTGCGAGTGCCATATCGTCGTCGGGTCGTCGTCGATCGCTTTGGCCGCCTCGTTACCGGACTGGGCGCTGTCGGCGGTGGCGGTCATGCCGGCGTGTGGCAGGACGCCGAGACGTACCGGGATGTCCCTGGTGACCGTGCCGGTCTGGCCGCCCGAGCGGTAGTGCAG
>DATFTS010000395.1:0-5795 GCA_035261645.1 Jatrophihabitans sp.
TATGGTGCTACGGGCGCGCTACTTTCGCCCGGGCGTCCAATTCATCCCCCAGCCGTACGCCTCGTCGAGAGCGCGCTGGGCCCCGTCGATGTATTTGACCTCGCGGCGAATCACGATCTCGCCGTCCTCGTTGGTGATCAGAGCGACAGCGCAGATTCGGGCGCCGTTGCGTGGGTCGTCGAGCAGCACTTCGATCGGCGCGGCACCGGCGGGCGTCAGGGTCGCGACGCCCTTCGCGTCGGCCCAGTTGGCCGCACCCTCGTAGATCAGCGCGAAGATCAGGACTCGCCTGATCTGCGACGGGTCGCTGAGGTCGACGAAGAGGTTTTCCCCAGCACTCACCTGGCCGGAGCGGTCGTCGCCGTCGAGGCGCAGCAGTTGGTTGCCGGATCGGTTCCGGGCGGTGAAGGTGCTGCCCAACGCCTGGACGACGCCCTTGCTGCCGTCGCTGAACTCGTACAAGCAGCCGAGGTCGAGATCGAGCGGGACGTTCTTCTTGAACAGCCCACGGGCCGGCGGCTTCACGTCCCAGTTGAGATTGACGTGCAGCATGCCGCGGGCGCCACCGTGCTTGGCGAGCGACACCGTGGGCGCCGCCTTGGTGAGCGTGACCTTGGACAGTGAGATACCGCTCGGTTCTGGGGGCGCCGACGTCTGGGCCTGCGGGGCGGGCGTGGGCTCCGGTCGCTTGGTGTAGTCGATGGGCATGATGACCTCTCAAACTGCCGCAGGGGCCTGGTCGGCGCTGGCGTGTTCCTCGGCGGCGGCCAGCCGCCGGTTGCGGACGATCGACGACACGAGCGCCGCGCCGATGAACGCGACGCCGATGAGACCGGTGACCACCTCGGGCACCTTGTACTCGATGGTGATCAACAGGATGACTGCCAGCGCGCCGATAGCCCACAGCGCGCCGTGCTCGAGGTAGACGTACTCGCTCAGCGTGCCCTTGCGGACGAGAAACACCGTCAGCGAGCGGATGAACATGGCGCCGATGCCCAGACCGATGGCGATGATGATCGGGTCGGAGGTGATCGCGAAGGCGCCCACCACGCCGTCGAAGCTGAACGAAGCGTCCAGCACCTCGAGGTAGAGGAAGAGGAAGAACGCTTGCTTGCCGACGACATGCATCGCCTTGCGCCGTTCGAGCGTGGCGTCCAGATCCTCGTCCGCACCCTCCTCCTGCTCGAAGAACGAGTCCAGTCCGCTCACGACCAGGTAGGTCATCAGGCCCAGCACGCCCGAGATGAGCACGGTTGAGGTCCGGTTGTGCGTAGCGGTGTCCGCATTCGCGCCGAGCGTGTAGGCGGCCACGGCCAGCGTGCCCAGGGCGATGATCACCGAGAGCTGGTCCAGCTTGCCGATGCGAGCCAGCGGACGCTCGAGCCACGTAAGCCAGGTGATTTCGCGGGTCTCGAACATGAAGTCGAGGAAGATCATCAGCAGGAACATCCCGCCGAACGCCGCGATCGCAGGGTGCGCCTGTTGCAACAGATAGCCGTAGGTGCCGGGCTTGTCCGGATCGCCCTTCTCGAGGGCGAGCCGGATCGCCTCGGCCGGGTTCAGCTTGGCGGTGACGCCGACGATGAGCAGCGGGAAGAGCAGCCGCATGCCGAACACTGCTATGGCAACGCCGACGGTGAGGAACAGCCGCTGCCAGAAGGGGCTCATTCGCACGAGCACCGTGGCGTTGACTACCGCGTTGTCGAAGGAAAGCGACACCTCGAGTACGGCGAGGATGGCCGTCAGCGCCAGCCCCGTCGTGCCGCCGTAGAGCCACCCTGCGACGAGGCCGACGGCGGCGACCGCCAGCGAGCCGCCGAACGTCCGAAGGAACACCCGAGCCCTTATCCGTCAGCCGACGTTGACGCCGTAGTCCTGTGCAATTCCGCGCAGCCCGGTGCTGTAGCCCTGGCCGACGGCGCGGAACTTCCACTCCGGCCCGTTCCGGTAGAGCTCGCCGAAGATCATCGCTGTCTCCGTCGACGCTTCCTCGGACAGGTCGTAGCGAGTGAGCTCCCGGTTGTCGTCCTGGTTGACGACGCGTACGAACGCGTTTCGCACCTGGCCGAAGGACTGTTGGCGCGCTTCGGCGTCATAGATCGAGACGGTGATCACGATCCGGTCGACATCGCCCGGAACGCCGGCGAGGTTCACCTTGATCACCTCGTCGTCGCCTTCGCCCTCACCGGTCAGGTTGTCGCCGGTGTGCTCGACCGACCCGTCCGGGCTTTTCAGGTTGTTGAAGAAGATGAAGTGCTGGTCGGAGAGAATCTTGCCGTTGCCGCCGACCATCAGCGCAGAGGCATCAAGGTCGAAGTCGGTCCCCGTAGTCGTTCGTACGTCCCAGCCCAGGCCTACGAGGACGGCTCGCAGCCCCGGCGCCTCCTTCGACAGCGAGACGTTGCCGCCCTTGCTCAGACTGACACTCATCAGCTTCCTCCTTGTCTAAACAAACAAACGTGTCGTGGGTTCGCGCCGTTCCGAACCGGGTCAGGGGTTCGGCGTGCGGCGGATCAGGCGTTGATGCCGAAGTCGCGGGCGATTCCGGCGAGGCCGGCGCTGTACCCCTGGCCTATGGCTCGGAACTTCCACTCGTCGGCACCTCGATAGAGCTCTCCGAACACCATCGCGGTCTCGGTTGACGCGTCCTCGGACAGGTCGTAGCGCGCCAGTTCAACGCTGTCCGCCTCGTTCACCACCCGGATGAAGGCGTTGCGGACCTGCCCGAAGGTCTGGCCGGCAGCATCGGATTCGTAGATCGAAACGGGGAACACGACCCGCGCCGCCTCGGCCGGCAGCCCGGCGAGGTTGACGCGTATCTGCTCGTCGTCTCCTGCGCCCTCACCGGTCTTGTTGTCACCCGAGTGCTGCACGGCGCCGTCCGGGCTGGCCAGGTTGTTGAAGAACACGAAGTGCTGGTCCGAGAGTGCCTTGCCTTCGGCGTCGCACACGATCGCGCTCGCGTCCAGGTCGAAGGCCTTGCCGTCGGTGGTCCGCGCGTCCCAGCCAAGGCCGACCACGACCGCCGACACCCCGGGCGCCTGCTTGGTGAGCGACACGTTGCCACCCTTGGTCAGATTGACGGTCACGACGCCTCCGGATCGCAGGATTGAGCGGACGTGCCCAACCCTAGCCGTGCGTCGGCTGTGGCGGCGCTCAGTCGTTGTGGATGATCGCGAAGTAGTACATGTGCGCGCTAGGGCTATAGGCCCAGCCGACCTCGAAGTTCTTCATCTGCGGGTCGAGAACGTGCGAGAAGGCCAGCATCTTCTTGACTGCCTCGGCGCCGTTCGGGGTCGCGAGATACGTCTCGGCCCAGCCACCCGAACAGTTGCTGCCGTTGCTCAATGCGCAAGCTTGCGCCTGTGCGGACACAGTGCCGGGCAGTGCGCCCAGACCGTGTTGGGTGCGGTAGGCGTTCACTGCCCCGATGCCATTGCCCGCGTCGCCTTGCAGGACGCACGCCTGCGAGCTCGGGCATTTGGTGGTGCCGGCGACCGGGCTCGAGGACGCGTGCGTCGCAGGAGAGCTGTGCGTCGCCGACGGTGATTGCTGGGTGCTGTGAGCCGGTGTCGACTGGTTGGGCTGGCTGCTGGCCGCGCTGTCGAGGGCGCCCGGTTTGCCGCTCGGGTTGCCGCCGTTGTTGGTCTTCACCAGCGCGCTGATCACCACGATGAACAGCACAGCGACGACCGCGAGCATGACGAGGAGCCAGGCGGCCCGGCGCCGCAGGTCCGATTCCGTCCCCGGCTCGGTGTCGACCACGCCTCTTCCCCTCACGGCTGCCCTAACGCCCTCCAGTATGACGTTGCGGGGTGAGGCGGACGTTGCGTGCTCAAACCGGCCAATTGCTCATGCAACGGCGTGAACGGGCGAAGTTGGTCACTCCTGCTGCGCCAGCTCATGTCGCCCTGCGAAACCTGACCACGACGTCATAGCGTCTTATTTGCCATGAACGGTCACCGGATAACGTTGCCGATCGCGATCGCGGCGGTCATCGCCATCGGGCAGGGGTGCGCGTCACGCAGCGGGCAAGCCGGTGGCCCGGGCAACAGCAGTCCTGCCGGAAGCACAAGTTCCGCTCGAGGCACGGGCGCGCCGCAGCCGCCGTCCAGTTGCAAACCGCGAGGCGGCAGCCGGTGTCCCGGCCCGGAGCAGATCTCGGTGCAGCTGACCCTGGGCGCCGGCGGCACGCGTCTGCAGGGCCGGTTCCTGTGCGGCGGGCGGCTGCGGGCGACGGAGACAGCGACGCGGGTAACCGTCACCTACATGGCGTCAAAAGTTCGGCCCGGCGGGCTGATGTGCGCCCAGGTGCCGCTGACGGCGCGGTTGAACACCCCGCTGGGTAACCGTGCGGTGGTCGACGGAGTGACGGGAAAGCCGCTGGCCGTCAAGCACTGATCGTTCGATCCAGCCGTCCGAACAGCCTGTGCCGACCACCAGTTCGGAATGCTTCGCTGCCGGGTATTCCGCGAGTGGTGATTGCGACGACGACGCAGCTGCGGACCGGGGGCAGACTTCGCCGCTGGCTGACCGTCGTCGCCGTCTTGAGTGCGACAGCGCTGGCAGTGGGCGGCTGCGTCGACGCCACCACGTCATGCGGCCTCGCGGCAGGGCCCCACTGTGGTGGCGCAGCAAGTACCACCGCGCCGTCAACCCCGACACCGGTGCAGAGTCGCCCTATCGTGAACGTCGACTGGGCGATCCCGGCCGGCCGCGTCGGCGGCATCGAGGGCTTCGCCAGTGAAACGAGCGTCGAAGTGGGCGGGAACGTCACCCTCTTCGTCTCGTCGAGCGCGGCCGCGTTCTCCGTGCGGGCATACCGCATGGGCTGGTACAACGGCGCGAACGGTGTGCTCGTCTGGGCCTCCCCGGCCATCCCTGCGGCGGAGCAGCCGGGGCCGGTGCTCGCCCCCGCGGCCACTGGCACGGTTACCGCGCCGTGGCGTCCGACGGTCACCGTGTCCACGCGCGGATGGCGCCCCGGTGACTACCTGCTCAAGCTGCAGGCCAGCTCGGGTGGCGCCAGCTACGTGCCTCTGGCGGTGCGGACCCCCTCCGCCGCCGGACGGGTGGTTTTGATCAGCCCGGTGACGACCTGGCAGGCCTACAACATGTGGGGCGGACGGGATCTCTATCAGGGCAGCGACGGGAGCTTCGACACCCGCTCGCGGGCAGTCAGCTTCGACCGGCCCTACCAGCTGGGCGCCGGCGCCGCCGACTTCGTCCGCGGCGAGCTCCCCGTGCTGGCGGAGGCCGAGCGGCTGCGGCTGCCACTCGACTACGTGACCGACATCGACCTGGAGCAGAACCCGCACCTGCTGGACGGTGCGCGCGCCGTCATCTCGATGGGTCACGACGAGTACTGGTCGCCCCGGATGCGCAGTGCCCTGACGCCGGCGCGTGATGCCGGCACGAACATCGCGTTTTTCGGCGCGAACGGCATCTTTCGGCGGATCAGGTTCGCCAGCACCGCGCTCGGCGCGGACCGGCTCGAGATCAATTACAAGGTTGCGGCGGAGGATCCCCTGTTCGGCAAGGACAACGCAGCCGTGACCGCCAACTGGCCCGCGCCTCCGGCAGCCGACCCGGAGTCCGCGCTGGTGGGACCCGAATACGCCTGCAACCTCGGCCCGGGCAACATCAGCGACGGGATCGTGGTCGCACCGAACAGTTGGATCTTCGCGGGGACGGGCGCGCAAGCGGGCCAGGCACTGCCTCGGCTGATCGCATCCGAGAGCGACGCCGTGGAGTCGGCGGAACCGACCCCGCGACCGCTGGAGATCCTGCTGCAC
>DATFTS010000396.1:0-3117 GCA_035261645.1 Jatrophihabitans sp.
AGGGCGGCGTCCTGGGCCTCTAGACGATGAGGGCGGTAGACCTGCTCGCTCTGCGAGCGACGCTCGGCGAACCGCATTCATGCTAGCCCCGCTGGTTGACCCGCCAAGCATAGGGGACGGCCCGATCCGCTTCCAAAACCCTTAGCGCCGATCGCTCAGCGACGTGCGCCGCGCCGGTCGAATACCCGCTACACCGCAAGCACGATCATGCTGCCGATGATCGCTGCCGGGAACGTCGACGCCTTACGAGGGTCGAACTTGTCCTGGAACAACAGCCGAGATCATCGCCGGATCAAACCGGTCGCATGCCGAGCAGGCGGACGCCGTCGGCGTCGCGCAGCACCGCGGTGATCCAGCCGCCGGTGCGGCCGTGCGCGCGTAGCTCCGGCACGCTCGGACTCAGCTCCACCGGCTCGAACCGGCGGTGCTCCCAGTTGACGCGCGCCGCATGTCCAGCGCGGGCGAGCGGGAACACGGACTGGTCCGCTGCGAGGGCGTCGCGTGCTCCCTGAAGGTGGGCGATCGCGTCGTCGAGTGCGTCGACGAGGCCGGCGTTTCCGTCACACCATGTGGCAACCAGCTCAGGGCGGGTCCGCGCCACGCGGGAACCGGACATGTAGGACCCCGCGGCGAGGGAGAGACCCAGCGGGCCGCCGGCCAGCCCGGTCAGCGCCAGCGCCTCGGCAAGCACGTGTGGCAGCCCGATGACGCGCGCGATCGCGTCGTCCTGCTCCAACGCCGCCACGGGCACCGGCCGCGCACCGAGGTCGCACACCAGCTCGGCGAGCCGGAGCCACGCCTCGAGCGACGTGTCGTCCTCGAGGGTGAGCGCCCAGGGCGCGTCCCGGAACAGCATCGGATCCGCAGCGTTCCAGCCCGTCTCCTCGACGCCGGCCAGCGGGTGGCCGCCGACGAATCGGGCCGTGGGGAGCAGTTCGCGCACCGCCGTCAGCACCGGCGTCTTCAACGTGCCCACATCCGTGACGACGGCCCCTGACTGGATGTGTGGCTGCAGCGAGCGCAGCGCGTCCGGAACCTCGGGCAGCGGCATGGCCAGCACGACGAGGTCGGCGCCGTGCACCGCGGCGGCGTCCGTCGGCGCAACCGGAAAGCCGGACGCGCTCACGGCTGCGGCGGTCGCCGGGTCGACGTCATAGCCGACCACCTCGAGCCCCGCCTGCCGGATCGCGTGCAGCATGGAGCCGCCGATCTGGCCCAACCCGAGCACCGCGGCGCGGTGAAAGCAGGCCGGGCGGAGCTGCGGGTGCACGCAACGACGCTATCGTCCGCGGCAGGTGACTTCCGGCAGCTGTCCAGTCCGTGTCAGGATCGGTATTCGTCGCACGGACCTTCGGGCGGAGAGGTGGTGGGACAGTGGCGCCGCAAGGGTTTGCCGTCGTTGCTTTTCGCGACGGGATGCAGTGGCGCGTCGAGCCGCTGCCGCCCGCCGTGCTCGGCGATTTGAGCGTGTTGTTCTCGGCGCTCCGTTCCCAACCACCCGACGGCGGGCCATTCGTCGTCGCGTGTGTCGAGGAGGAGTTCTTCGTCATCGCTCGACAAGAGGGTCGGCGGATCCTGCTCTTGCTCTCTGACCTCACCGCCGCCGTCGAGTTTCCCCTCGCCGAGCAGGCGATCGCGCGTCTCGGCGAGGAACCCCCGGCCGATGACGAACTCGACGAGGTCTGGCCGGTCGGTGATCTCGACCTCTTCAACGACCTCGGTCTTCCCGAGGACGAGATGGAAGACATCCTTGACGACCTTGACGCCCTGCCGGACGAGATGCTCGAGACGATCGTCGACCGGCTTGGAATCGGCGAACAGTACGCCGCAGCGACCGAGGCGGCCTGGGCAGGACGCTAATGACGTATTTCGCAGCAGCCCTCACCCGAGTGGGAGAGAAGTGGTTCGCCGACGACGTCGACATCGATGAGTGCGAGTCGCTCGCCGATCTCGGCGACCTGTTGCGCGACATGAAAGGGGACGTGCGGCTGGTCGTGATCGAGCAGGACGATGAGTACGCCGCGATCGTCCGTCTCGATGACGACGCGGACGATCCGCGCGCCTTCCTCTCGGACGGGCACGCCGCCGACGCCTACCCGATCGCGGCGCTGATCGCCGAAGACCTCGCCGAGATTGGCGAGGACGAGCAGAACGATGCCGCCGAGGAAGACGGCATCTTCGACAGCGACACTCCGCGATCGCACGACAGCGCACCGTTCGGTGACGCGGACATCGTCGAGGACCTCGGCACGTCCGGCGCAGCTCTGATGGCGATGTGCGCGCACCCGGGCACGCTGCCCGTCGACCTGCTTGTCGCATTGTGCGAGAAGGCCGGCTGTGGCGCGGCGTTCGAAGAACTGCGCGGGTGACTTCTGACGAGGCGGCCATCGGGCTCGCACTCTCGATAGCTCGCGTTGCGGTCGGCACCGAGGAGGTGCCGGTCGGCGCGGTCGTCCTCGACCCCGACGGGCAGTTGGTGGCCTCGGCGTTCAACGCACGAGAGCGAACTCACGACCCGACCGCGCACGCGGAGATCGTCGCGCTGCGTCAGGCAGGCGCTGCGTTGGATTCGTGGCAGCTCGCGGGATGCACGATCGCGGTAACCCTGGAGCCGTGCACGATGTGCGCCGGGGCGATCGTGCTCTCGCGTATCGCGCGTGTCGTCTTCGGTGCCTGGGACCCCAAGGCCGGTGCCGCCGGATCGTTGTGGGACGTGCTCCGCGACCGGCGCCTCAATCACCGACCCGAGGTGGTGGCCGGCGTGCGGGAGGCCGAGTGTGCGGCGCTGCTCGCCGACTTCTTCGCGGAGCGGCGCCGCTTCGACGTCCGGTAATCTATGCGGCGGTGGCGTGTCCGAGCGGCCAAAGGAGCACGCCTCGAAAGCGTGTGTGGTTAATAGCCACCGTGGGTTCGAATCCCACCGCCACCGCCAATGGAAGCCCCGGATTTGCTCGCCTACAGCGCCTAGCGAGTCCAGCACTCCCGGCTGACCCGTCCGGCGCTCGGTGCCACACGGCACCACCAAAAACGAAGTGGTCACCTCGGAGGCTGTAGGACCAGCCCGCGAGGTGACCACAAACGCGACGAGCAGATGGCGCAGTTAGTTACGTACTGCGG
>DATFTS010000397.1:0-5127 GCA_035261645.1 Jatrophihabitans sp.
CCACGGGTTGGCACCGCTACCTGGGCTCACTGAAATCCGTGCCGCGCTCGGCCCGGCCGTACACCACCGAGTACCACGTTTCTCAGATGGTGCTCGCGGCGAGTGAGGACAAGACCTACCGCGGCGGCTTCGTCGCCGCACCGGGCCGGCCCTGGGCGTGGGCGAACGTCCTGCAGTCCCTCGCCGTCTACCACGCCGTCTGGTCGCGCGATCTCTACCAGATCGCCACCGCGCTTATCGCGATGGGCGACGTCGATGCCGCCAACCGCGCGCTCACCTACCTGTTCACCGTCCAGCAGCGCCCGGACGGTTCCTACCCGCAGAACAGCAGGCTGTCCGGCGAGCCGGTCTTCGGCGGACTGCAGATGGACGAAGTGTCGTTCCCGACCCTCCTTGCATGGCAGCTCGGACGCACCGGCAACGCCGACTGGCCGCACATCAGCAAGGCCGAGGACTACGTCGTCGCTCACGGGCCGAGCACACCTGGCGATCGGTGGGAGAACGCCGCCGGGTACTCGCCTGCCACGATCGCCGCCGAGATCTCCGGCCTGGTCGTCGGCGCGCGGATCGCCCGCATGCACGGTGACAACGCTCGCGCGAACACCTACCTGACGACGGCCGACTCGTGGCGCAGGCAGCTCGGGCACTGGACCGTCAGCACGAACGGCCCGCTGAGCAACAAACCCTACTTCTTGCGCATCACCTCGGACGGCAACGCAAACGCGCCGACGAAGATCCAGCTGTCGGACGGCGGGCCGCTGATCGACCAGCGCAAGGTTCTGGACCCGAGCTTCCTCGAGCTGGTGCGCCTCGGTGTGCTGCGTCCACGCGACCCGCGAATCGTGAACACCATCGCGCTCGTCGACAAGTACCTGGGCTACCAGACCAAAAATGGTCCCTTCTGGCACCGCGCGAGCTATGACGGATACGGCGAGAAGGCGGATGGGTCCGAGTGGGAGCCGACACCCAACGGATCGCACCTGACGCACGGTCGCGGGTGGCCGCTGCTCACCGGCGAGCGCGGCGAGTACGTGTTGGCCGACGGCGGAAGCGCGCAGTTCGCGCTGACGACGATGGCACGCGCCGCCGACAACACCAGCTTCCTGCTGTCCGAGCAGGTTTGGGACCACCGCCCGCCTGTAGGCACGTCACCGCGGTTCCAGCCTGGTGAACCGACCTTCTCCGCCACCCCGCTGGCCTGGACGCACGCGCAGTTCATCCGGCTGGCGTGGTCGATCGACGCCGGCGCGCCGGTCGAGACGCCGCGACCAGTGGCCTGCCGCTACGACAGCCCGCTCTGCTAGTCGGTCCCCTACCGGGATCTTGTTGCGTCACAACGGCCATAACCCGTGTGCAGCAACAAGATCCGTCGGCTGGGGGCGAGGCAGTCACCGGAGCTTGTCAAGGCGCCGCAGCGTCTCGTCGAACTCCGTCAACAGCTCGTCGAACACCTCGGCGACCGGGCGCACCGCGTTCATCCGGCCGACAACCTGACCCACCGGCATCGCGACGACCTCCGGGTCGTCGGCCGCGGCGATGCGCTGATGCGCCTCGTTGACCAGCAGGTTCTGCAGCGGCATCGGCAACGGTTCCGGCGCGCCCGGCTCGGCCCACGCCTCGGTCCACCTGGTCTTCAGCAGCCGGGCCGGCTTGCCGCTGTAGATGCGCGCCCGGACGGTCTGATCCGAGCCCGCGGCCACGAGCGCTCGCTGCACCGCATCGCCGGTGCCGAGCTGATACTCCGACGTCGTCAGCCAGTACGAGCCCATCCAGACCCCGGTGGCCCCGAGCGCCAGCGCCGCCGCGATCTGCCGGCCGGAGCCGATGCCACCGGCGGCGAGCACGTGCGCGTCCGTCCCGACCGCGTCGACGATCTCGGGCACCAGCACCATCGTCGCGATCTCGCCCGTGTGCCCGCCTGCCTCGGTGCCCTGCGCGATCACGATGTCCACGCCGTTGTCCACGTGCGCTCGCGCGTGCTTGGCCTTTCCGGCGAGCGCGGCGACGGGCACGCCGCGCGCGTGGGCGACGTCGATCACGTCCTTCGGCGGTGAGCCAAGCGCGTTGGCGATCAGCTTGATCGGGTGCTGCATGGCGACGTCGACGTGCGCGCGTGCCACCGAGTGCAGCCAGCCAAGAACGCCGTCGCGGGCGGGGTCGCCGTCGGCGGGTAGCGGCGGCACGCCCAGCTTGCGCAGGGTGTCGTCGACGAAGCGGCGATGCTCGTCCGGGATGTACTTGCTCAAGTCTGTGACGGTCCCCTCGGCGGGCACCTTCGCCGGCATGACGATGTCCACGCCATAGGGCTTGCCGTCGGTGTTCTCGTCCATCCAGGTGAGCGCCGCGTCGAGCTTGTCGGCCTCGTTGAACCGGACGCAGCCGAGCACCCCCAGACCACCGGCGCGGGTGACCGCGGCCGCCACGTGCTCCGACGGTGTGAAGGCGAAGATCGGGTGGGCTACGCCGAGCTGGTCGCAGATCGGGGTGCGCACAGGTCATCTCCTGAGTGTTCGGCCGCGAAGTCGCTCGCCCACCTGTAGTCGGCCTTGCCAGTGACGGTCCGCTGGATCTTGTCGACCCGCCAGATGCTGCGCGGCAGCTTGTATCCGGCGAGTTGGGTTCGCACGTGTCCGATCAGGTCCTCCGCGTTCGGCGTCGAGCCCGGGCGTGGCTCGACGACGGCGGCGACGCGCTGGCCGAGACGCTCGTCCGGGACGCCGATGACGAGCACGTCGTACACGTCCGGGTGGGACATGAGCACCGACTCGACCTCCTCCGGGAACACCTTCTCGCCGCCGGTGTTCACGCAGGTGTTGCCGCGACCCAGCAGCGTGATCGTCCCGTCCGCCTCGTGCCGGGCGAAGTCGCCGGGGACCGTGTAGCGCTTGTCGTCGACCTCGACGAACAGCCGCGCGGTCTTCTCCGGGTCCTTGTAGTAGCCAAGGGGGATGTGCCCGCCGCGCGCCAGCCGGCCGATCTGCTCGGACCCGGCCGGGATCGGCTGGTTGTACTCGTCGATGACGATGGTGTCCTTGCCGGCCGCAACGCGTGGACCGCCGATGCCGTGCTCGCTGTCCTTCGTGATCATGCCGATGCCCATGAAGCCCGTCTCGGACGAGCCGATCGCATCGGTGATCACTGTGTTCGGCAGTGCCTGCAGGTACTCGTTCTTGACGCTCTGTGAGAAGAGCGCCGCGCTGCTTGAGATCGCGTACACCGACGACGCGTCGTAGCTGCCGGCGCGGAACGCGTCGATCATCGGCCGCGCCATCGCATCGCCGATAAGCACGATCACGTTGACCTTGCGCCGCTGCACCGCCTGCCACACCTCGGCCGGGTCGAACTGCGTCAGCAGCACCACGGTGTCACCAGCGAACAGCGCCATCAGCGCCGCCCACTGCGCATTGCCGTGGATGAGCGGGGCAAGGCACAGCCGCACCATGCCGCCGGTGACCTTCCCCATCTCGGCCTGCGCGAACTCGCTGTCCAGCGGTTCACCGGTCATGAAGTTGATGCCGCCGCCGAGCGTGCGCCAGACATCCTCGTGCCGCCAGATGACGCCCTTGGGCATACCGGTCGTGCCGCCGGTGTAAAGCAGGTAGTGGTCGTCCCCGCTGCGCTGCTCGAAGTCCCGCTCAGCCCGGCCACCGGCCAGCGCGTCGCTGTAGAGAGTGCCGGTGAAGGGCAGGTCGCTCTCGTCCTCGATCACGACGACGTGCTTGACGGACGGCGCGCCGGGCAGCGCCTGCTCGATCCGATCGGAGTAGATCCGCTCGTGGACGAGGGCGACCACGTCGGCGTTCTCCAGCACGTAGCGGATCTCATTGCCGGTGTAGCGGAAGTTGACGTTGATCAGCGCCGCTCGCAGTTTGTAGACCGCCAACATGGTGACGAGCGCCTGCAGCCGGTTGCGGGTACACATGCCTACGTGCGACCCCGCGGTCACGCCGTGGTCGGCCAGATGGTGCGCGAGCCGGTTGGCCTGTTCCTCCAGTTGCGCATACGTCGCTTCCTCGTCGCCGCACGCAACCGCGAGCCGCTCGGGAAAGTAGTCGACGGCGTGCTCGAACAGATCCGCAATGTTGTACGCCACTCGTCCTCCTCAGCGGGGCGGCTTTGGCAAAACTAGAACCTGTTATCGTTCGGTGCAAGCGTTGAGGAGGTATTGATGACGGATGTGACTCCTGACGAGCAGCATTGTCTCGTCGAGCAGCGCGGGCACGTCCTGATCGTCACGATGAATCGCCCCGAGGCGCGCAACGCACTCTCGGGGCCGATGCTCGCCGGCCTGTCCGCGGCGTGGAACCGCGTCGACGAAGACCCGCAGATCCGGGTGTGCATCCTCACCGGCGCGGGCGGCGCGTTCTGCGCCGGTGCGGATCTGAAGGCAATGACGTCCTCGCATCCGGGCGACTCGGCCCGCTCGCTCGACCTGTCCGTCATCGACTCGCTGCTGAAGGGCCGGCGACTGCTCAAGCCGCTCATCGCCGCGGTGGAGGGTCCGGCGATCGCGGGTGGCACCGAGATCCTGCAGGCGACCGACATCCGGGTGGCCGGCGAGGGCGCGCGGTTCGGCGTCAGCGAGCCGCGCTGGGGACTGTTCCCGCTCGGCGGCTCGGCAGTGCGCCTCGTGAGGCAGATCCCCTACACGGTGGCTGCAGACCTGCTGCTCACCGGGCGGCACATCACCGCGGCCGAGGCCAAGGACATCGGGTTGATCGGCCATGTGGTGCCGGACGGGCAGGCGCTGGAGAAGGCTTTGGACATCGCCGACATGATCGCCGCGAACGGCCCGCTCGCTGTGCAGGCAATTCTGCGGACCATTCGCGAATCAGAGGGCATGCACGAGAACGACGCCTTCCGGCTCGACGCGAAACTGGGCATGGCGGTGTTCCAGAGCGATGACGCCAAGGAAGGCCCGCGCGCGTTCGCCGAGAAGCGCAAGCCCAACTTCCAGGGCCGCTGAGGAAGAGGGCACGTCGTTCCCGCGTTGCAGATCGGCATGACCCGAATCGTTGCGGCCACCGGTTACGGCGGGCCGGAGAACCTCGCCGTCCTCGAGATCCCGACGCCTGAACCCGGCTCGGGTGAGGCGCGCATCGCGGTACGCGCAGCTGGTGTAAACCC
>DATFTS010000398.1:0-2298 GCA_035261645.1 Jatrophihabitans sp.
GCAAGTTCGGTGCGCACGACCACACGAGCGGCAGGCCGGTGACGAACTTCTTCCGCAACAACCGGCTCTATGCGGCGAACAGCCGCCTCGATCGCGACAAGGACGGCATCGCCTGCGAGAAGGCCTAGCGGGCGGCTGGAGTACGCGGCCGGCCGGAGTACGCGGTCGGGCTATTCGTCGTCGGTGCGGTAGCCGAGGTTGGCCGACAGCCACTTCTGCGCCTCGGCGACGCTCCAACCCTTGCGCTTGGCGTAGTCCTCGACCTGGTCGCGCCCGATCCGTCCCACGACGAAGTACTGCGACTGCGGGTGGGAGAAGTACAGCCCGCTCACCGACGCGCCCGGCCACATCGCCATGCTCTCGGTGAGTTCGATGCCGACGCGGCCATGCACGTCGAGCAGGCTCCACAGCCCTTGCTTCTCGGTGTGCTCCGGGCAGGCGGGGTAGCCCGGTGCCGGCCGGATGCCGACGTACTTCTCGTGGATGAGGCTTTCGTTGTCCAGCGCCTCGTCCGGTTGGTAGCCCCAGAACTCGGTGCGTACCCGCTGGTGAAGACGCTCGGCGAACGCTTCGGCCAGCCGGTCGGCAAGCGACTCGAGCAGGATCGCGCTGTAGTCGTCGAGGGCCGCCTTGAACTCCCGGACCTTCGACTCGGCGCCCAGTCCGGCGGTGACCGCGAACGCGCCGACGTAGTCCTGCAGCCCGGTGTCCTTCGGCGCGACGAAGTCGGCCAGCGACCGGTGCGGCACGCCCGGCCGATGCTCGGTCTGCTGCCGCAACTGGTGCAGTGTCGTCAGCGTCTCGTCACGCGACTCGTCGCGGTAGACCTCGATGTCGTCGCCGACCGCGTTGGCCGGGAACAGCCCGAACACGCCGGCCGCCGTCAGCCACTTCTCGGCGATGATGGAGTCGAGCATCCGCTGCGCGTCGTCCCACAGCCTGCGCGCAGCTTCACCGGACGCCGGGTTGTTCAGCACTTCCGGGTAGCGGCCCTTGATCTCCCACGCGTTGAAGAACGGGGTCCAGTCGATGTACTCGCGCAGCTCTTCCAAGGGGTAGTCGCGGAAGACCTTCACGAACTGCACCGGCGCGGACGGCTTGTGATAGTCGTCGGTGTGCGCGTCGCGCAACTGCTGCCCGATCAGCCGCGGACGTGGCGGCCGGTAGCCGGTCCAGTCGATCGGTGTGGCGTTTGCCCGGGCAGTCTCCAGGGCAAGGAGCGGCGTGCCGTCGGTCCGCGCCGCGTGCCGTTCGCGCAGCCCGTCGTAGTCGCGCTTGAGGTCGGCAAGCAGACCCGGCCGCTGGTCGTCGGACAGCAACGCCGCGACCACCGGTACCGACCGTGACGCGTCCTTCACCCACACGACCGGCCCGTGGTACTTGCCGTCGACCTTCACCGCGGTGTGCGCGCGGGAGGTCGTCGCACCGCCGACCAGCAGCGGGATGTCGAAGCCCTGCCGCTCCATCTCACCCGCGAAGTTGACCATCTCGTCCAGCGACGGGGTGATCAGCCCGGACAGCCCGATGACGTCCGCGTCGTGCTCCTTCGCCGCGTCAAGGATCTTCTGCGCCGGAACCATGACCCCGAGGTCGATGACGTCGTAGTTGTTGCACTGCAGCACCACGCCGACGATGTTCTTGCCGATGTCGTGAACGTCGCCCTTCACCGTCGCCATCACCACGGTGCCGTTGCTGCGTCCGACGAGTTCCGGGGACTTCGTCTCCTCGATGAACGGGATGAGGTACGCGACCGCCTTCTTCATGACGCGTGCTGATTTCACTACCTGCGGCAGGAACATCTTGCCGGCGCCGAACAGGTCGCCGACGACGTTCATGCCTGCCATCAGCGGACCCTCGATCACCTCGAGCGGCTCACCGCCGCGCTCGGCGATCTGCGCACGCAGCTCCTCGGTGTCCTGCACGACGTAGTCGTCGATGCCCTTCACGAGCGCGTGCGTTATGCGCTCGTCGACCGGCAGCGAGCGCCACTCGTTGTTGATCGCCTCGTTTGTGCTGCCCGCACCGGCGAACTCGGCCGCAACCTCCAGCAGCCGTTCGGTCGCGTCCGGGCGCCGATTGAGGATGACGTCCTCGATCCGCTCGCGCAGCCGTGCGTCCACCTGGTCGTAGACGGCAAGTGCGCCGGCGTTGACGATGCCCATATCCATGCCGGCCGCGATCGCGTGATAGAGGAACACCGAATGGATCACCTCGCGCACGGCGTTGTTGCCGCGGAACGAGAACGAGACGTTCGAGACGCCGCCGGAGACCAGTGCCCCGGGCAGGTTCTCCTTGATC
>DATFTS010000399.1:0-5341 GCA_035261645.1 Jatrophihabitans sp.
GGCGTGAGGGACCGAAGGGCCTTGAGCACGGCTGCGGCAGGCGCGATGCTTGAGCGGGGAAGCTGAGCGGGGAAGCTCACGGGGGGCGCGGTAGCCATGAGCAGCCAGCGCGGCAATAAACCCGTCGCTACTGTGCCCGTCTCGCGGGCACGAACAGCGTCGGCACCTACGCGAAAGAACAGCGACCAGTCGTGGCCGGGTTCGCGCGCCGGCCTGCGTGGTGACACCGTCCTCGCGTTGGGCGCGACGGTAGCGACCGTCGCCGCGAAGCTGCAGCAGGCCGACCCGGTCGACCCGGTCGGATGGGCGCTGTTGGGCGCGGCCACGTTGTGCCTGGCCTGGCGACGGCGCTCCCCGCTGACGGTTCTGCTGATCAGCTGCGGCTGTAGTTGCGTGTACGTGGCACTGGGCTATCCGCATCCGCCGCTGCCTTTTGCCATGTTGGTGGCGGTATATACCGTTGCCACGCGCACCGCGGCGCTCACTGCGGCAGCGGCTTCCGGAGCCGCCATGCTCGCCGCCAGCAGCTCCAAGCTCGTGCGTGAGGGCTGGTCGCCGGAGATCCTGGACGACACGCTGGTCGCATACCTGCTCAGCATCGGGGCGGCATGTGCGCTCGGCTACGGCGTGCAACTGACCCGTGCGCGTAATGAACTGCTGCAGCAGCAGGCGGTCCGACTCGCCGAGGAACACGCCGCCCACGAACAGCAAAGCCTGCAAGGCCAACGCATCCGGATAGCGCGTGACATGCACGATGTGGTGTCGCACCAGTTGGCGCTCATCACCGCGCTGGCCGCCGGTGCCGGGCAGCTGTTCGAGAGCCGGCCACACCAGGCTCGCTCGGCCATTACGTCGATCGAGACAGCGGGCCGGGAGGCGCTGGCCGAGATGCGCCGGTTGCTGCGCGTGCTCCGGCCGGACGGCGACGAGCGGGTCGGGGAAGATCAGCCCAGTCTGATCCAGGTGGCCGACCTCATCACGCAGACGACCCGGGCCGGGTTGCCGGTCGCACTGCAGATCCACGGCGCGCAGCGAGAACTGCCGACCGGCGTCGAACTGTGCGCTTTCCGGATCGTGCAGGAGTCGCTGACCAACGCGCTCAAGCACGCTGGCCCGGCGCAGGCAACGGTAGAACTCCGCTACGAACCGGGCGTACTGGACATCCGGGTGGCCGACACCGGCCGCGGCATGTCGAGGCATCCCGGCGCTGGACACGGCTTCGTCGGAATGCGCGAACGCACAACGCTCGTCGGAGGTCAGTTGGAGATCGGCGAGTCACCGGAGCACGGCGTACAGATCCACGCCCGCCTGCCGCTCGAGACTCCTGGCCGATGACCATTACGGTCGTCATTGCTGACGATCAACCGTTGATGCGCACCGCCCTGTCCATGTCGTTGTCCGCAGAGCCCGACATCGAAGTCGTGGCTGAGGCAGGCGACGGCGAGCAGGCGGTCCAGCTGGCCACGCATTGGCAGCCCGATGTGGTGATCATGGACATCCGGATGCCGCGACTGGACGGCATCGCCGCGACCCGGCGACTGACCGTGTCGACGCGGCCGCAACAGCGGGTGCTCGTCATAACCACCTTCGACTTGGACGAGTACGTCGTCGAGGCCCTTCGCGCCGGTGCGAGCGGCTTCATCCTGAAGGATGCGACCTCCTCCGAGCTCGTACACGCCGTGCGGGTGATCGCCGCTGGCGACGCGTTGCTCGCGCCCAAGGTCACGCGTCGGCTCCTCGACCGATACGCCCGCCGGTTGCCCTTGCTGGTCAATCCCTACGCGTCGATGCTCAGCGGCATCACCGCGCGGGAGCGGTTGGTCCTGATGTTGGTCGCCCAGGGGCTCTCCAATCAGGCGATCGGCCGAGAGCTGCATATGGCCGAAAGCAGCGTGAAAACGCACGTGTCGCATCTGCTCGCGAAGCTGGGCAGGCAGGACCGGGTGCAGCTCGTCATCCTCGCCTACGAGGCCGGTTTGATTCAGCCGGCGGGCGGGCCCGTGCCATCAGACTGACGGCCGGCTGGGTCGGAGGGCGGACGCCCTCAAAGCCGAACGATGGAAGCCCCGCGGCCCGAAAGGTGGGACGCCCTCGGTCCTAGGAGCCGACGCGCGTCGATGCCCGCCCGCGCGACGCTTGGCGTCCGTGTCCTTCCACCCGTGCGGTGCCCGCATCGCCCAACGGCACAAAGCGGCAGCACCGGCCGAAGGGGGCCGAAGACGTCGTGATCAGCGCCATCGTGGGATTCAGCGTCAGGTTCCGGGTGCTCGTCCTCGCCGCCACGCTCGTCCTTCTGGGAGTGGGCATCGCGCAGTTGCGCAGCGCCCCCGTCGACGAGTACCCGGACTTCGCTGCGCCGCGCGTCGAGGTGCAGGCGGAAGCGCTCGGATTGTCAGCGGCTGAGGTAGAGCAGCTCATCACCGTCCCGCTGGAACAAGACCTGCTCAACGGCGTGCCGTGGCTTGATCAGATCACCTCCGAGTCCTTGCCCGGCTTGTCCACCATCGACATGGTCTTCACGCGCAGCACCAACCTGCTCAAGGCACGACAGATGGTGCAAGAACACCTGACCCAGGCGCATGCGCTGCCTCAGGTCGGCACACCGCCCGTCATGATCCAGCCGACCGACTCGGCCGGACGCGTGCTGATGGTGGGCTTGGGAGCGAAACACCTCTCGCTCGTGGACCTGTCCATCCTCGCGCGCTGGAAGATCAAGCCGCGTCTGGAGGGATTGCCCGGCGTGGCCAGCGTGGCGGTCTGGGGCCAGCGGGACCGGCAGCTGCAGGTGCAGGTCGACCCAGGCAAGCTGCGCCGCTACGGCGTGACGCTTGACCAGGTCGTCGCCACCACGGGCAACGCGCTGTGGGTGTCCCCATTGACGTTCGTCGAGGCCTCGACGCCTGGCACCGGCGGGTTCGTCGACACGGCCAGCCAGCGCTTCGGCATCCAGCACATCACTCCGATCACGACCGCGAAGACGCTGTCGCAGGTGGCGATCCAGGACACCGGCGGGCGCATCGTCCGTCTCGGGCAGGTCAGCGACGTGGTGGAGGGACACCAGCCACTCATCGGGGACGCGGTGCTACACGACTCCGCCGGCCTCATGCTGGTCATCCAGAAGTTCCCGGGCGCCGACACCCGGAAGGTGAGCGCTGCGGTCGAACGGACCCTTGACGAGATGCGTCCTGGGCTGGCCGGCATCACCATTGACACCTCGCTGTACCGGCCCGCGGATTACATCGACTCGGCCCTGCACAACCTCGGGGTTCGTGCACTCCTCGGGCTCATTCTGCTCACCGTCGTGCTGGCGGGGTTCCTCCTGTCTTGGCGGTTCGCCGTGCTGGCACTGACCACGACGGTGACCTCGTTGGTCGCCGCCGGTTATGTGCTGTACCTGCGTGGTGCGACGTTCGACGTGATGACGCTGGCCGGGGTGGCCGGCGCAATCGGGGTCGTGATCTCGGAGTCGGTCGCCGGCGCGGAGGTGTTCCGGCGCAGTTCGCCGTCGGGGCCGGGGACCGACGCCAAGGTGGTCGACGGAACGCGGCGGGTCCGTGCGCCACTGAGCTACGCAAGCCTGTGCGTGCTTGCCGTCCCGGTTCCGGTGCTCGCTCTCGACGGAGTTACCGGGAGCTTCGCCCGGTCGTTCTTGCTCACCTATCTGCTCACTGTTGTGTCCGCACTGGTCGTCGGTTTCGTATGCGCGCCGGCGCTGGGCTCCCTGCTCTGGCGGCCTGGCAACGCAGATCCGGCAAGCCCCGTCCTTCGGTTCACCCAGCAGCTGTACACCCGCCTCGCCAACCCGTTCGTACGAAATACGGGGGCGGTGGCTCTCTCGCTCGCCGCGCTGGCGCTCGCCGGCCTCGCGTTGATCCCGCAGGTGAACGACAACCATCAGACGCTGCCGCCGCTGAGGGACCGGCAGCTGACGATCACGTGGCGCACCTCCTCGGGCACCTCGCTGCCGGAGATGGTGCGGCTCACTGCCCGGGCCATGGCGCAACTTCGCGCCGTTCCGGGCGTCGCCGGGGTGGGCGGGCATGTCGGACGCGCGGTGATGGCCGACCAGCCGGTGGACGTCGACTCCGCCGACATGTGGGTCACGCTGAAGGCCGGCGCCGCCTACGGGCCGACCGTGCGAGCCGTTGCCGCCGTCGCCACCGGCTACCCAGGCGTGCGCGCGGACGTGGCGACCTACCCGTCCAGCCGGATCACCGCCGCCGAGTCTCAAACGCTGAGCAGCCCGCTCGTCGTGCGCGTGTACGGGCCGGACCTCACCGGGCTGGCCACCAAGGCCGAGCAGGTGCGGGCCGTGTTGGCCCGCGTGCCCGGCGTGCAGCGGCCGCAGGTGGCGCAGCAACGCTACGAGCCAGCCATCCGGGTCCAGGTCAACCTGCTGAAGGCAGAGCGGTACGGGCTCACGCCTGGCGACATCCGGCGGGCATCGGCTACCTACTTCGCCGGCCTGCCCGTCGGGAGCCTGTACGAAGACCAGAAGATCTTCGACGTCGTGGTCTGGGGCGTCCCGACGGCCCGTCGCGTGCCTTCGGACGTCGCCAACCTGCTCATCGACACCCCGTCGCACGGCCGGATACCGCTGGAGACGGTCGCCGACGTAGGCGTGGCCCCGGAACCCACCGTGATCCGGCACAGCGACATCTCGCGCTACCTCGACGTGTCGGCCGGCGTCCACGGCCGCGACCTGGACACGGTGCTCCGCGACGTCCGGCAGCGGTTGACCACGTTGTCGATGCCGCGTGAATTCCACGCGGAGGTGCTCAGCGGGCGGGCTCCCTACGACGGAGAGCACCTGCGGGTGATCCTGACCGTCGTCGGCACGCTGGTCGCCGTCCTGCTGCTGCTTCAGCTTGCCTTTGCCAGTTGGCGTCTTGCCGTGCTGACCTTGCTCACCGTGCCGGTGAGCGCCGTCGGCGCCGTGGTGGTCGCGCCCTTCGTCGGGGGTCTGGACACGCTCGGCCCGATGCTCGGGGCACTGGCGGTCGTGGCCCTGTCGTTGCGCAACGCGGTCCTTCTCGTGCGCAGCTACGCCGACGTGCCCGCGAGCCGTCGCGGCGAACTCGCCCGTGGCGTCGTGGCGGTGAGCAGGGACCAGTTGGTCACCGTGCTGCTGACAGCCTTGCTCGTTGCGGCGTTCGTGGTGCCGTTCGCGGTCGGCGGGGTCGGGGCCGGCACGGAAGTGCTGCAGCCGTTCGCGGTCACCTGTATCGGCGGCGTGGTCACGTCGACGTTCTTCGCCCTGTTCGTCCTGCCGGGGCTGTACCTGCGGCTCGCTGCACGGCTTGCTCCGACTGCCGCCGAAGCTCCCAACCCGGAGGCCTGA